>CADBLW010000025.1 GCA_902795625.1 uncultured Lachnospiraceae bacterium
AACTTCTCGTTCTCACGGATCGGGGTGTGGAACGGAGCGATGCGGTTGCCGTAGTCTTCCTTCAGCGCCTCAACGACGTTGCGGAAGGACGCGTTGTCATCGTCCATGTCCGTTACGAAGATCATGCGGGGCAGCTTGTAGCGCTCGCAGATCTCCCATGCCTTCTTCGTGCCGACTTCGATGCCGGCCTTGCCGGAAACAACGATCACTGCCGCGTCGGCAGCGCTGACTGCTTCCTCAACCTCACCAACAAAATCGAAATAACCCGGGGTATCCAGGAAATTAATCTTCGTATCTTCCCAGAGGATCGGCACCAGCGTCGTGCTGATCGAGAACAGTCTCTTCTGCTCTTCCTTGTCGTAATCGCTGATGGTGTTGCCCTCTTCCACACGGCCCATACGCTTGGTAATGCCCGTCGTATATGCCATAGCTTCCACGAGAGTCGTCTTTCCGCACCCGCCGTGACCTAAGATGGCGACATTGCGGATCTTCTCGTACTTGTACGTCTGCATGTTTGTAATCCTCCAATACTTGTAATGTTCCCCAGTGGAAAATGCGGAGAACCGTATGATGATTTTACCAATTTTCCGAGTAATAATCAATTCTTTTTTGTATGTTTTTTCAAGTTTTTGCCGTATACGGCCCATAAGACGCGGTTTCCGATCGCCCTGAACACGAAAAATGCGGCCGCCGTGCTTTTCACACACGACGGCCGCAGAAGAAATCATGCCGGAGATTACTTGAACTGGTCACCGAGACCGAGATGTTTGCTCAGGACGCCGAAGCTGCAGGGACCGACATCGAGGAACGCCTTGTATGCTTCCTTTCTCGTCATTCCCTTTGCCATCAATGCATCGACGATGTCGTTGCACATAAAATATCCGAGCGAGTAGTAAATATAGGTGCCTGGATCGGAAACAACGGCGTCAAGGATCATCTTCGCCGTTGCGGAGCTGTCTCCGTACAAAGAATTTCCGAAGAAGGAACGAACCTTCGCGAGATCCCAACCGTAGTAGTTCACACCGATATCGATGGCAGCCACGATCGCATTGAGATAGTTGTGGTCAATGTTGAACATGAAGGCGACATTGTCGTCGCCGTTGCATGCCCACTTGTACGCTTCGGACTCGATCATCGTAGTCCATCCCTCGGAATAACCGAGATAGGAAAGGGCTGCATTCATCGGATGATATCCTTCCGAGCTGCTGAAATACTCGAACTGGTACAGGTGACCCGGATATCCCTCATGGGCAAGCGTCGCGAACAACTCGATATCATTGTCGTCGTAATTCGGGTTCACGCGGATGATCTTACGGTCAATATTGTCAACCTGAGGAGGCATGAAATATGCAAGTACACCTTCCACACAAAGCTCATCCGGAAGTGCCGAAACCGTATACTTCGTCTCACGGATCTCCGGAAAATCCTTTGCAACGATACCCTTGAGCGTATCCAGGATCGTGGTGTAATCCGACGTGCCGTACTCTGCGCTCATGTAGCGGCTCGTCACGGTTCTGTCGGACAGGTAAACCTGCTCGAACTCCTCTTCCATCTTTTCGATGTTCTTCGTCAGATAATCATACATCTCATCCATCGTCATGTCGGAGCCGGTCTTTCCCTGGATCAGATACGTATAGTACTCCTTGCCGCCTTCTCTTGCAGCCAGGCCGAAGGGCTCTGTGATATAGCTTTTAAGATTCGGCACCTGCTCGTACAGTCTCTTGGCAGCAGGGATTACCGTTTCCTTGAGAACATCCTCGACAGCTGCTGCATAATATCCAACCGTTTCCTCGTCAAATCCCGCATCGATGGCGTTGGCCTTGAATGCCACAAGGATGATGTTGTCCTCTTCCTCACACAGGGATTCGAGGTTGTCAAGAGTAGTTTCATACATGTCCTCGGTCAGGCACGCACCATTATCGCACAGCTCCTTCATCGCATCATACAGAGTGTCAATGTACGGTCCCATGGATTCCAGGGCCTTGACATAGTTGTCCAGATCGGCCTTCTCAATGAGAACGAACTCCATGAACGTCTGCATGATCCCGTTGATCGCGTTGTTGCTCTCGGACATCAGAGAGTTGTTGACCGCTTTGTCCGAGAGATCCTGGGAGCGGGAAACAAGATTGATCTCATACATGAGACGGTCATAGTTGATCTGCTGCGCCTTGGTCAGATTGTCATAATTGAAATCATAGATTCCCTTCAGGTTATCCACAAAATCAAGATATGCCTGCTTCATGTCGACGATCTCATCCTCAGCGGAGGATTCGAAGGTCGGCTCGATCCCGTAATTTTCCGGATGCTCGATATAAAAATGGATCGTCAGATAATCCGTGCCCATCATGTAGACAAACACGTCATCCAGATACTTGTTGAAAGCAGCCTGCTCCTCTTCCTTCGACCCGAACTGACCCGAAGGCGTCGGTGAAGGCGTCGCGGGCTCCGGCGTAGGCGTATCCGGTGCTTCTGTAGGCGTTACTTCCGCCGTGGGCGTAACCTCGCCTGTAGGCGTAATCTCACCGGTCGGTGTCACCTCACCTGTCGGGGTTACCTCCCCCGTCGGCGTCACATCACCCGAAGGCGTAACCTCGCTCGTGGGTGTCGATGTATTCGTTCCGTTTCCCTTAGATTTGCGCTCATCAACTGTGGTTTTGCTGCACCCGGTCACCATTGCAACGATCAACAGCATGCACAGCAGCTTGCGCAACCAGTTCCTCTTATTCTTCATATACGGAAAATCCTTTCCCGACCCGGCAAAGACCGTCCCCGAGCCGAACGCTTCTGTCAAATCCCGGCTGCACGCCCCATGTGCGCTGAAATTTGCGGTCTGCACTTCAAATTATATGAAAATCCGTCAATTTTGGCAACGAAAATATTTAAAAAGTTTCATATTTGCCCTATTGCATTTTTCGTAAATATCTGTTACAATCCAATTGGTTGTAAACTTAGTTTACGGAAACAAAGTTTACGGGTTTACGTTATATCAAGAGGAACAGGAGGAATATTATGGACAGATCCGAAATCGGTCACATCATCAAGGAAGCCCGTCTGGCCAAGAAGATGACGCAGAGCCAGGTCGTCGGCGATTTTATTACGCGCAATATGCTTTCTCAGATTGAGAGCGGCACTGCCGTTCCGTCTATTAAGACATTGGAATACCTTTCGAAGAAGCTGGATATTTCCATTCATTTGCTGACTCCCGAGGAGCGCAGACTTTCCATCACGGAGAACGAGGGAGATTCTGTACCGCTCAGGAAAGCCAAGGAACAGTACCGTGCCGGCGATTACCGCACCGCTGCTGCTACCGTCAAGAGCCTTCTCAATCCGGAGAATCTCTTCTACGACGAGGCATGCGCCGTATACACAATGAGCTGTCTTGCACACGCAAAGGAACTCGGTGTATCTGCCGCTGAGGCAAGCTCCTACGCAAAGGAAGCAATGTTCTACGCTGACAAGGGGTTCTACTCCTGCCGCGAGTGGAAGGTTGAGGCATGCTGCCTTGTGGAGAGCGCACAGACCGGAAGCAACGACAAGGACTGATGTTGTGACACAATCAAACAGATTAACACAGAACGCGCAGGCGATTTGCCTGCGCGTTCTTGTTTATTATATTGCTTTAAGGATCGGATAAAACCTCACTCCCCGATTTCCGCGGTGCGGATGATGAACTTCACTTCCCCGCTCATACCGTCGGCGATCCCGGAGTAATTGTCATAGGTATCGGTGACAGACGCAATAGCCTTCACGCGGTCAATGAGAGTTTCAACATTGCCGTCGAACAGCGCAACAATCTTCTGTACAGCCTCACGATCAAATTCCCCGATTCCATCAGAGAGAGCCTGTGCACCATCGCGCAGCTGCCGGATTCCTTCCTTTAGAGCAGGTATCCCGTCGCGCAGTTTTGCAGCTCCCTTGTGAAGCTCTTCCACGCCGGAAGCCAGATCGGCAGTTCCCTTCTCGAGCTGCTTAGCTCCGTCTGCAACGGCATCAGCACCTTCGGCTGCCTGAGAGACACCGTCAGTGTATGCCTTGAGGCCTTCATAGAACTGTCTGTATTCATTGAGCGACTGTTTCAACTCCCCGATCTTTACGACTCCTGCCTCTGCAGCAGCAAGCTTTGTTTTCACTTCATCACTGTTCATCGCATCCGCAATTGCCTTATCAATCTGCTTCTGCGTGTTCTCGGAGATCGTCTTCCGGATCTCCGCGGATGACAGTTTATCCTCCGTAGTTTTCGAGATGATCGCTGTGATCTCATTGCTCCTCATCTGTTCGTCAACAGCGGCTTCAAGCGATTTTGAAACCTCTGCAGATTCCATTTTGTCGACTACAGTACTCTCAATCAGGCCCTTCACTTCCGCACTGTTCATCTGTGCTTCCTTTGCCGCATTCAACTGTTCCTGCGTTGCCTTGTCGATCATACCGGCTGCGACACCGGCCTCATAAGTATCCTGTGTCATCCCCGCTGCGCTCAGCACCTTGGCAAAAACCTGTGCCTTTACGGCTTCCTCCACCTGTGCTCGAACCTTCGCTTCCACTGCAGTCACAACCTTCGCGGTGACCTCACTCCGAACAGTATCGGTAACGGCTTTCTCGACCTCACTGCGGACAGCCGTTGTCACCTGCTCTTCGATGTATCCCCTCTTTGCTTCGACAAGCTTTTTTACTTCCTCCTCTGCCTGCCTGTACACAGCGTCCTTATCGAGCGTCGAGATCACGTTGTCAAGCACTGTCTCGTAATTGTCAATGGTAAGTGTCGGGATGGTGAGTCCTGCCGCGGTCAGCTGCTGCTGAGCCTCGGAAAGCAGGCTGTTGAACACTTCCTTCGCTCCTTCCCGAAGCGCCTCGGAATTGGCATCAAGCTTCGAAAGCCCTGCATCGAGAGTCGCTGCTCCATCTGCCAGCTGCCCTGCGCCATCCGATGCCTTCTTAGCGCCGTCAGCCAGCTGTTTCGAACCGTCCGCCAGCTTGCCCGCTCCTTCCGAAAGCGCATCCGTGCTGTCCAGCAGCGTGCAAAGCCCTTCGTATAAAGCGTCAGACCCATTCTCCAGTTTCGTCATCGCATCCGTGATCTGCGCGAGAATTTCATCAACCTTTGAAAGGGAATCGAGTTTTCCGACGTTCAGTCCGCGGAACACTTCGTTCGTTGCGATCGTCAGGGTCATTCCCATCGAAAAATTCTTCACATCTGCCGTAATCTCCACAAAATCCGGCACGGAAATGTCTTCTCCGGAAATCCCGAGATCCTCCGCGAGTCCGGGGAAAGCCCAGCCGACAACCGCCATTCTCGAACCGTCATTGACCAGTCGTCCGTTGGTCACGGACACATTGGAAAATGTCTCGCTGTCCAGCAGCGCGCCGGTGATCATCACAAACGGAATATACACTGTTGTCTCCGTACCGTCGATCATCACAGTCTCGCTCTTTCGGTTCTCATAATCAAAGCGTATCGTAACCGTTCCGCTCTTTCCGGCGATGTCCTTCGCGGAGATTTCCTTGCCGTCAAGAAAATAAGTCACATGCACTGCCACAGGCACTTCCGCATTCGAATTGCCGCGGTAATACACATCGCCGTCCGATACGTTCCATACCTTCTTCGCACCGTCTTCCGTCATCGTGCTGTTTCCCTTCACGACCTCAATATCCGTGAGGTCAGACACATCCGTGACCGCCTCGTTTCCGGCAGAACCGCTGAGCCAGTCACTCACAATGACCTTGTTCGACGTACCGTCCGCATCCGCAAGGACATAGACCGTCTCCTTCTTGACAACACCCGTTTCTTCTGATCCGGATGATACCTTCCTGTCTTCAGCCGGGGCGCCGGAAACCACCGTCTCCGTTTGTTCGGAAAATTCACTGCTCACGGTATTTTCCGTCTTATTGTCATCGTCAGCTCCCGCCACGCACATGCCACAGCCGGCCATGCCCAGCACCATAGCTGCGCTCAATGCGATCGCAAGGATCAACCTGCACGGTTTGTTATCCCACATATTTCTCATGATGAACACTCCTTTCATCCTCATCCCTGTTGTTGTCGGTGATCGTACGCATTCCCACGGTGGTCTTACAGATCAGCCCGTCGCACAGAAGCAGCAGCGCAGGAAGCGCCGCGATAACCATCACCATACTGATCACGGCTCCGCGTGCCATCAGATAGCACATGGAACTGATGATATCAATCTCCGAGTACACCGAAACACCGAAGGTCGCCGCAAACAACCCGATCCCGGAAACCAGGATCGACGGGATTGAAGTTGCAAGCGCCGTCTGTACGGAACCTTTCCTTCCTGCTCCCTGTGCTCTCTCCTTCTTATACCGGGTCGTCATCAGGATCGCGTAATCAACGGTAGCGCCGAGCTGGATCGTGCTGATACAGATCGGTGCAATAAACGGAAGTCTCTGCCCGAGATAATGCGGCATTCCAAGGTTGATGAATATAGCTACTTCAATCACCGAAATCAAAATCACCGGCAATGTCAGACTCTTCTCCACCAGTGCGATGATCACAAAGATTGCTACGATTGAAACAATGTTGACGATCCGGAAATCACGGTCGGTCGTCTCGATCATATCCTTCATACACGGTGCCTCACCGATCAGCATACCGCCCTCATCGTATTTCTTCAGGATTGAATTCAACTCAGCCACCTGTGCGTTAACCTCGTCGCTGGCGCAGGAATACTCCGAGTTGATCAGCAACAGTTCCCATCGGTCGCTCTTGAGAAGCGATGTCACGGATTTCGGAAGCATCTCCTCCGGGACGGAGGATCCGACAACAGATTCCATTGAAAGAACGTAACGCACGCCCGCGACCGACTCCATTTCCCGACTCATTTCCCGCACTGTCTTCGGCGAGAGCGTCGCGTCGGCAAGCACCATGTGCGTGGACGCGATGTCGAACTTCTCGTTCAGTTTGCTGTTCGCGATGACGCATTCCATGTCCTTCGGGAGTGTCTCGAGCATATCGTAGTACACCTCGTCGGACGTCTTTTCATATCCGTAAAATGCAGGTCCGATCAAAACGGCAAAGATCAGCAGAAATACAGGGAAGAATTTTACGATGCCGGATACCGATTTATCCATTTTCGGAAGCAGTGAACGGTGTTTCGTATTCTGCAGAATCCCGTCAAAGAGTAAGATCAGCGACGGAAGCACGGTCACACAGCCGATGACGCCGAAGACCACACCCTTGGCCATGACAAGACCGAGGTCACGTCCCATCGTGTAGGACATAAAGCACAGCGCGATAAAACCTGCGATCGTCGTGATCGAACTCCCGACCACACTGGTGAGCGTCTCGTGGATGGCCTGTGCCATCGCTTCCTTACGGTCGTCCTGTCGTTTGCACTGTTCGTTGTAACTGTTCCAAAGGAAAATGGAATAGTCCATCGTTACTGCCAACTGCAGCACCGCCGAAAGAGCTTTCGTAATATAGGAGATCTCTCCGAAAAAGTAATTGGTTCCGAGGTTCAGGACGATCATCATTGCGATGGAGAGCAGAAACACGAACGGTGCCGCATAATTGTCCAGCAGGAAAAGCATTGCCGCTAATGCCAGCACAACCGCGATCCCGACATAAATCGGTTCCTCTCTCTCGCACAGGTCCTTCAGGTCCGTCACCATCGCCGACATTCCGGTGACGAAGCACTGTTTCCCTGCAACGGAACGGATTTCGCGGATGGCATCCATCGTGACATCCGCAGATGTCGAAGTATCGAAAAATACTGCCATCATCGTTGCATCGTCAGTGACGAACGCATTTCGTATCTTCTCCGGGAGAAGTTCCGTCGGGATGGAAATATCCGCCAGGGTATCGTACCATACAACGCTTTCCACATGATCGATCGCGGAAATCTTCTGTTTCAGCTCCGCAACATCCTTCCAGGGCATATTTTCCATAACGAGGAAGGAAAATGCTCCTTTGCCGAACTCCTTCATCAACTCGTCCTGTCCCTGAACCGTCTCCATATCGGAGGGCAGGTAGGTGAGCATGTCGTAGTTGACTCTCGTGTGCACATATCCGAAGACAGCCGGAACCATCAGCAGGATCGTTACGATCAGGATGGCAATCCGGTGTTTCACAACCGCATGCGCAAATCTCATGTTTATCATTCCTTTCTTTTGTCTTTCGTCAGCGATGAACGAATTTACGCTCAAACGCTCTATCTGCGGGATATTCTATCCGTCCGCAGGACCGTCCGCCACGGACAAAAAAAGACTCG
Organism: uncultured Lachnospiraceae bacterium; assembly: GCA_902795625.1. Lineage (GTDB taxonomy): Bacteria > Bacillota > Clostridia > Lachnospirales > Lachnospiraceae > ISDg. The sequence continues at coordinate 8,226 of CADBLW010000025.1, forward strand.
TGTCCGAAATTCAGACACGAGTCTATGTTTGTTTAAATGTCATGTAGTTTCCAAAACTACTTGCGGCTGTTATCCTCCAGGATCCGGCGGATCATTTCCTCCGGAAGTCCGCGATGCAGTTCGCAGAACCGTCGGATCTGTTCCGTTACGTCGAACGACATTTTCTCACTGAGCCATGCGATCGTAAAACCGAAACATTCGCATCGATAAAACCGCTCGATGATCTCACGGTCAAACTCACTGACCTCCGCTCCCGCAAAGACCTTGTCTGCGTAAGCGTTGACCACATAATCGCAGACATTCCACAGATATCTCTCAAAGATATCCCTGCTTACGGAGTTGAATATGTGAAGGATCGCTCTGCGGTTTTCCTTCCCGAAGCTGATGGCCGCATGCAGGGCGGTTTCCAGCGAATCGATCGTTGAATACTCCGAAATGATCCTGTCCGCTTCCTCCTGCGCGATCTCCTCGATCAACGCGAGTATATCCGGGTAATGGTAATAGAACGAGTTTCGGTTTATCCCGCACTCCGCAACCAGCTGCTTCACCGTGATCTGGGACAGCGGTTTCTCGTTGAGCATCGCCAGAAACGTGCGTTTTATCTCTTTCTTCATAAGATCTGCGCCCATCGTATCTCTCCTGTGTGGCAACGGATTTCCGTTTATACGGAATACAACACGGCCGCGAGGTTTCCCCCCGCGACCGTTTTCTTTGATTACTGTGCGTTCTCTTCCACTTCGATCTTGCGGATTACCTTGTTGTCGATCTCCTCGCGGAGTGCAGCGATGAACTCCGAAAGAGGCTTCGCGCCCTCGTCCCCGAGGTAACGGCTGCGGACGGACACAAGGCCCTCTTCCGCCTCCTTTGCGCCGACGACAAGCATGTACGGGATACGCTCAAGACGTGCCTCACGGATCTTGTAGCCGATCTTCTCGGAACGGCTGTCTGCCGTAGCAAGAATGCCGGCCTTCTTCAGCTCAGCGCGCACGGAATCAGCGTAGTCGTTGTATTTTTCGGAAATCGGAAGCACGCGAACCTGCTCCGGGCAGAGCCACGTCGGGAACTGACCTGCGTAGTGCTCGATCAGCCATGCGAGCGTACGCTCGTAGCAGCCCATCGAGGTGCGGTGGATGATCCACGGCTGTGCCTTGTTGCCGTCAGCGTCGATATAGTACATACCGAACTTCTGCGCGCTCTCGCAGTCGAGCTGGATCGTCACCATCGTATCTTCCTTGCCGTAGACATTTTTCGCCTGAATATCGATCTTCGGTCCGTAAAATGCTGCTTCGCCGTCAGCTTCCGTGAACTTGATGCCGTTCTTGTTCATGACATCGCGGAGATACTGCTGCGTCGAGTTCCAATACTCCTCATCGCCCTCGTACTTCTCCTTGTTCTCCGGATCCCACTTGGACAGACGATACGTCACGTCACCGTCGATACCGAGCGTCTTCATGACATAGTTTGCAAGCTCAACGCATCTCGTCAGCTCTTCCTCAGCCTGATCCGGGCGGAGCACGATGTGACCCTCCGTGATCGTGAACTGGCGCACTCTCGTAAGGCCGTGCATCTCACCGGAATCCTCGTTGCGGAACAGCGTACTCGTCTCGGACATGCGGTACGGCAGGTCGCGGTAGGAACGCTGCTCATTCATGTACACATAGTACTGGAACGGGCACGTCATCGGACGAAGCGCCATGACTTCCTTGCCCTCGCCGGCATCCTTGTTGAGGATGAACATGCCGTCCATGTAGTGATCCCAGTGGCCGGAGGTCACCCACAGCTCCTTCTTGGACAGCACCGGGCCGGAGATTTCCTGGTAGCCGTGCTGCTCATGAATGCCGCGCCAGAAGCTCAT
>CADBLW010000026.1 GCA_902795625.1 uncultured Lachnospiraceae bacterium
ACAGAGTATGTCACGTCGTCGGCGTACACCGTGTCCGTGACGGGGTAGCCCGCCTCCGCGATGCGGTAGGAGATCTTGCCGCCGGCGGTGTAATCGGCGCGGATGGTCACGGGGACTGCCTGCCTGCGCACCGCGACGGTACAGTGGGCAAGGCCTTCCTTGACAGCGTCGCGGTATGCCCGCGTGAGGCCGCCGGTGCCGAGGAGAATGCCGCCGAAGTAGCGCGTCACGACGACGCACACGTCGCGCAGTTCCTCCGCGAGGAGAATGTCGAGCATGGGGCGTCCGGCGGTGTGCGGCGGCTCGCCGTCGTCGCTGCAGCGGGTGAGTTCCGCGCCCCTGCCGATCACGAAGGCGGAGCAGTTGTGGCGCGCATCCCAGTAGCGCTTCTTCTGCTGCTCGATGAACGCGGCGGCTTCGTCTTCGGAGGTCACCGGCGCGAGGGTCGCGATAAAGCGGGAACGCTTGATCTCGATCTCGCCCTGACCGCCGGAATAAAGATATCGGATCGATGGAGTCATAGTGGCTTTCCTTGACAATTTAACGGTATGTATGTAAACTTGTATCAGCGAATGCTGTTGGTCTCGCGGTCGTAATGGTAACCGGATTCCGCGAGGCGCGCAAGCAGTTCGTCCTCGGAGATATCCTCTTCCTCGCACAGTGCGCTGAGCGAGTCGTAGTAATCCCGAAGTTTGAGATTCAGATAGCTGACAAGCATGGCAGGATCCTGCGGCAACATGGCAAAGCATTCCTTTCCGGGTTGTTTTTGAGACACTGCCATTGTAGCACGGAAGCATGCAAGAAACAATCGGTTACCGGGAGAATACCATGAGAAAAACCCCGAAATTTCCTATCGCGGTGCTGACGATCACACTGCTTTTATTTATCACATCGCTGGTGCTCGCATTTGTCGGAGCGTTCCGGAGCGGAGCGCAGGACCCGCTCTTTAAGACCGGAGCAGCCGGCTTTTTGATCGTGCCGTCGTTCGGATGGCTGATGGTTGTGATCTACAACCGTGTTCACGGGGGAGAAACGGACCTGTCCGTTCAGGCGGCGCGCAGGGACGCGAAGACGGAAGAGGAACCGGAGCTTTCGGACGCTGCGGAAGAATTTTCTGAAGAAGAGCCGGAGCAGACGAAACCGGAGGATAAGTGATGGCGAAACCAAACCCAAACAGATACGCGCGGGCAGCGGCCGGAAGAAGACGGTCGGGCACGATGCGGGCCAGAAGGCGGAGGCAAATGCTCTGCATCCTGGTCTGCTTTGTCGTATGCGCGATCGCCGGATGGTACGGATATCACTCCATCGCCAAGACCGAGAAGCCGCAGATCATACTGCCCACGCCCACCCCTACGGTGGCGGTTAAGGATATCAGCGACGCAGGCTCCCAGCCGGCGCTTCCGTACAATCTGTACATGCAGAAGTATCTTGATTCTCTCGATGCGAATGACATCTGGATGGAGGATTTCATCGACACGAGAACGCCCAGACCGGTCGTCAAGGGCATGTATCAGACGGCCAACATGATGGAGAAACAGATGGACTACATCCTGGATCTCCTGGATACCACGGGACTGAACGCGGTCATTTTCGACCTCAAGGAGGACAACGGTTACCTCACGGTCCGCGTGCAGTCGGAGCTGCTGCGGGAGAAGGGCAAGTTGGATCCCCGTATCTCCGACATCAGCAAGATCATCAACGTGCTCAAGGAGCACAATGTCTACTGTATCGCGCGAGTCGTGTGCTTCCGTGATTTTGCGACCGGCGAGAAGAGCCCGGATTTTGCGCTGAAGAAGAAGGACGGAACCCGGTACAAGGACAATGAAGGCCACTACTGGCTGAACCCCTTCAATCAGGACCTGTGGGAATTCCTGGTGGAGATCGGCCGCGAGGCGGCGCGCATCGGATTTGACGAGGTCAACTTCGACTACTGCCGTTTTGCCACCAACAAGATCTCGGAGGCGGACTTCGGACAGGAGCTGACGAACGAGAACAAGGAGGCGGCGATCACGGGATTTGTCCGCTACGCCTGTGAAGAGCTGAAGCCCATGGGCGTGTTCGTTTCCGTCGACGTATTCGGTGTCGTCTTAAGCAGCGTGATCGACGCGGCTGCGGTCGGCCAGAACTACGCGGAGATGGCGCGCTATGTTGACTACATCTGCCCGATGGTCTACCCGTCGCACTACACTTCCGGCTACTACAACCTGAAGGTGCCGGACGCCCAACCGTACGAGCTGATATACAACGCGATGCTCGATTCGAAGAAGAAGCTTGCCGCCAACAAGGCGAGAGGCAGGTGCGCTGAGGTGCGCCCGTGGATGCAGGCATTTACCGCGTCCTGGGTCAAGGGCCATATCGACTACGGTCCGGAGCAGATGACGGCGCAGTTCAAGGGCGTCTATGATGCCGGCTACACCAGCTGGCTGCTGTGGAACCCTGCCGGTTCTTACTCCAAGCTGAAGTCGTCGCTTGAGAATCCGGAGGATAGTCCGTGATGCTGCAGGTGCTTTCCTGAACGGATGCAGACGGCATCCGTGTGAATGTATACTTTGGAAAATGAACGGTGATCCGGAGATTAGGTCATCGTAGGGCGGGGAGTGCGAACGATCGCGCTTCCCGCATAATTGCGGGGGAATAACGAAACTCGGGAACAGGGGGTCAGGAGTTTCGGACAGATGAAAGGAGTTCGCGTCGGGGGACGCGAAATAGTAGTTATGCAAAAAAAGAATATCAGTTTGCTCGGAAACCGAGCCGGCATTATCCTGCTGGCTTTTTTGTTGTGCGCCGGAATGCTTGCCGGCTGCAGCAAGGACGAGAAGAAGAACGGTACGGAGGACGCGGCAACGGCAACCGTCACGGTGCCTGCGAGCGCAACCTCGTCGCCGACGCCGACGGTGCCGTTTATGAAGACGGCGTATGAGACCGTCGGACGGAACGACGTCTACCGCGTACCGTGGTCGACTCCCGAGGGCGAGTGGATGACGATGAACACGATGTGCGAGGGAGAGTATGCGCTGTTGTGGCTGAATCCTGCCTACGATTCGGTCGAGAACGACGCGGTCAATGCGTTTCTGCTGATGAGACCGGCGGTGAACGCGGAGCAGAGCTTTGTCAAGGTGGAGTATCCGATCACCGGACCGAGGCTGCTGGCGAACGGCACGGTCATCCTCGAGGAGCAGGACACCGGCCGCCTCCACGTGCTTGACAGCACGCTGAAGGAGACAGGCAGCTTCCTGCCGAGCGGGGAGGATGGGTCGTTCCTGCTCGGAGTTTCGGAGGACGGTCTGCTGTGGAATGAGGATAAGCAAAACGGAACGCTGCTGGCGACCGATCTGAAGGGACAGCCCGCGGGCGAGTATACTATTGATCCGAGGTACGAGATAACCTCGTATCTCTGCACCGAGGGAGGCAGCAAGGCCTTCACGGCGAAAAATGTAAGTACTTCGGAGATCCTGTATTGCTTCCTCTCCGCGTCCGGAGAGCTCACATACCGGGACGAGAACGAGGCATTGCTCGGGGATGACTGGAAGGCGGAACGGATCGCTCCGCTGAGCGCGCCGCTCAACGTGGTCTCCGACAGCACCTGGTTTTTCCACGCGCCTTCGGATTATCGCAAGGGCGTCGCTTTTCCGAAAGCAACGGAGAGTGAGCAGGTCAATTTCGTCCGGGGTGATACGATGGGCAGCATCGAGTACCGAAGCAACGGATCGGATCCCATGGTGATGGGATACCGCCTTTACGATATGAAACAGAGGACGGTCTCCGAAGTGCTGTACGCTCCGGAGATTCCCGGTTACTTCTACCTCGGGATGCGGGGAACGGTCGGCGACGGCATCGTGCTGTTAGAAGGAAGCAAGGAGGATGGCGGCAGCGAACTTTTGTTGTGGGACGCGTCGCACACCGAATCCCCGATCGCGGGCTTCTGCGATTTCGCGAAGGACGACCTTTCGGAGTGCCTCGCGGCGCTTTTGAAGGAGGCAGAAGGGTACGGCATCGTGATCACGCCGGACCGCACGACGGACGACGGGACGCTCACGTCCCTCGGGGATTTCATGGCGGAGATCGAGTTCGTCAACTCGTTCCTGATCACGGCGAAGAACGATCCGGAGCTTCTGAAGACAAGTAATGGTGACGCGATCCGGCCGGAAAATATGCGCAACAACGACGGGGCAACCTACACCTTTAACCCGCACGTATTTTCCAAATTCTATACGAAGGAGCACGGCGAGAAGCGGAGAGACGCATTTTTCGCGTACGTGGACGCGGTCCGCGCGGGCGAGGACCGCTACCGCTGCACCGAGGGAGACGCTGCCTGGAGCAGCGGACGGTTCGCTCTCATGTTTTTCCCTTACGCGGGGTTGTACGTCGACGCGGAGTACACCGGGGACGGCTGGGCGGATATCATCTACAAGATCCCGAAGGAGGAGTTCCTCGCGAAGGAGCGGGAGTTTGAGGCGAGGATCGAGGAGATCTTAAACAATATTCTTGAGGACGATTACACGGATTTTGAGAAGGCGCTGGCGCTTTATGAGTTCGTGACGGAATACACGGTCTACGACTACGAGATGATGGAGCACAACGGCGAGGAGGAGTGGAACGTGAAGCAGTCCGCCTACCGGGTCCTCGATGAGCAGCAGGGAATCTGCGGTGAGATCGCGATCCTGTACCAGTACCTGGGACTGCAGTGCGGGATCGATGTCGACGAGGTTGTCGGTGCTCCGTTCGAGTACGGCGCGGATTCGCACGCGTGGAATTACATCTGCCTGGACGGAACAGGGTACCTGATCGACGCCACGTGGGGCCTCACGGAGAGACGGAAGCCGGACCTGAAGTATTTCCTCTTCACGGACGAGTTGCGCGAGACGAGAGACGGCTACGACAGCGCCTCCTACGATGTCGGCTTCAACGGAATGTACGGGGCGCGGAAGAAATTTTCCTTCGAGTGTGAGGACGAGCGATACGCCGACCTCTGGGAGGGAACCTACGTTGCGTTCGACGAGGAGCAGAATTGCATTTTCTACCGTGACCTGAACGGCAGCATGAAGCGGTTTGAGTACGGGGAGTGACCGGAGAAAACAGGACAGGGACAGTTTGTTTTCCGAAGAAACAGCGAAAGAGGACACTCATCGAGTGCCCTCTTTCTTACTGCTATGAAGAACGTTACGGATCAGTCACCGAAGCTGAACATCCAGTCTCTGAGGAGCCGGTCTGCCGTATCTGCTATGTTAATTGCGTCGTAGTAGAACAGACTGATATGGTATTCCACCTTGTTCTCTGCCCAGAAGTACTCCTTGTCGACCCTGGCCAGGTCCGCGCTTACCCCTTGATCGTCGTGGTTCGTATATACGATCTGGAACTCGCGGTTATTAAACGTAACGCTGTCAGTCGTAAATAGAGGTTCGTTGCCCGAATCGCCGCCGCTGACGGATGTATACAGGATTGCCCGTGAAACCTCGTCATATTCGGTGATCACATAGTAGTTCAGATACGTGGTTATGGTATCGATCGAATACCCGACAGAGAGATTGATCCAGCAGACCCGGAAGTCGGGAACCTCCGCGGGATCGCTCGGTCTGTCCGGGAAACGCGGGTCTGTGCCGATGATCTGGATATATATATCAAACGGGGTATAGTCCTGCATGAACGACGGGAAAATGATCCTGTCGCAGCCGATGTAATCAAACGCCTCCTGTAAGGTTTGAAATTTGATCGTACAGAAGCCGGCAAGACCGTCGCTCAGGGTTATGTTCTCCGCCGTTTCGGCGCCCGGAGTGTAGTTGTCGGGATCGTGCAGACGGTACCAGTTCGCCAGCATGTACTGCGTGGAGTTCAGAATATCGCCTGTGACTTCGGACAGCGGGATCCGCATGTCCTCGTTCGGCTGGAACGACATGGTCGAATTGCCTTCCTCATCCGTCCCGGTGCTCACGACACCGCCGCGGTTTCCGATGAGGCCGGTCGCGTACGCGGCGACTGTGCCGAGCAAGAGAACCATGCATGCCGCCAGAAGGAACATCATTTTTCTACGCGCAGGGCGCCTCACCGCAACCTTCCCGGAAGAAGTGTCGCCGTTCATCGCCTGTATCCGGAGCTGCTCCGTGTCGCGGAGCAGGGACTCATCGATCTTGCCGATGGCGTCCAGTAATTGCTCTCTATTCATATAAGCCCTCCTTCTTCAAAAACTTCTTCAGTTTCCGTCGCACGCGGTAAAGCATACTCTTGGCCTTCGATTCGCTCATTCCGCAGTACGACGCCATGTCCTTGAGGGAGTCAAAATAGAAATACCGTCCGAGAAACAAGTGCCGGGCTTCCGCCGGCAAATCCTTAATGAACCGGGCTATCGCCTCCTCCAGGAGACCGTCATCATGCTCCGTCACAACGGAGGCGGGATCTTCGATGACATCACCGAGTTCTTCGAGGGATATCGCATATTCCGCGCCCTGACGTTTCTGCCGTTGCCGGTAGCGCAACCGATCGATCGCCTTCTGTCTCGTGATCTTGATGAGGTAGGCGGAGAGGACCTCCGGCCGGTAATCAGGCATGGAATTCCAAGCGGTCAAATACGTGTCGTTCACGCACTCCTCCGCGTCCTGCTCATCCCCCAAAATCTGCAGGGCAACCTTCATCAGGTATCGCTGATACCGATTCATGGTTTCCCGTATCGCCTGCTCATCGCGCTGAAAAAACAGTTCAACAATCTCTGCGTCAGTCATGCTTGTTACCTCCCTACGTGTTTCTTCCCCTCACCCTATCATCCGACATCGCGGCCCGCAGGTTGCATTTTCCGAAAAAAGGAATTGATATTTCTTCGGAAAATGAAAAACGGGCGCAGGGGAGACTTCCCCGCGCCCGAAATGATTCGGTGATCCTCAAAACCACTTTTTCTTCTTGAGAATGATCAGGCAGGTCACGACGATGGTCAGGCACACGACGGCCACGATCGGGTACGCGTAGGGCGAGTCGAGCTCGGGCATATGCGTAAAATTCATCCCGTACCAGCCGGTGATCAGCGTGAGCGGCGTGAAGATCGTCGCGATGATGGTTAAGAAGGTCATCTTCCGGTTCTGCTTGACTTCGAGCTGCGAGTGGTAGAGGTCGCGGACCTGCATGGTGTGCTCGCGAAGGGCGGACACGTTGGACTGCAGGCGCTCCGCCCGCTCGATGAAGAGGCGGAAGAAACGGAGGTTCTTCGAGGAGAAGAAAGCGTTTTCATTTTCCTCGAGCTCCTGCCCGAGATCGATCAGCTGCTCATAGTGGGTGCGCAGGTCGAGAAGTTCGCTGCGGATATCCACGAGGCGCTCCATGATGCCCTCAAGCTCGCCGGCGAGGATGCGGTCCTCCATCTGGTCCATCTCTTTCTCGTATTTCTCCAGCATGATCAGGTCGCCGGAGACGATGCCCTCGAGAAAATCGTAGATGAAGCGCTCGAGAGACGGGAATTTCCAGCGCTTGCTCGCCGCAATACCGTCGAGGATCTTCTGGGCGGTTCCGTCGTCGTCGAGGATGACGATACCGCGTTCGTCGATCGCAAAATCAAAGGTGTGGGGCGGGCTTTCAATGCTCGTAAAATCAGGGATCGCAAAGCAGCCGGTCAGCGAGTCGTAGTTCACCTGAATGTCAGTGACGTTGTCGGGCTCGGCCTCTAAGTCAAGGTCGATTCCCATGTCGAAGAGGTCCTTCTTCTCCTCAAACTCCTCGTAGGAGACGATGGCCACATAGGGAAATTTGCGGTTTCCGATATCCTCAGCGCTGCACTCGGTCAGCGTATTTTTAATCTGATAGTACATGAGGGCAACCTCCCGTCGGGATTGTACGGCGCATCATTTTACGCACCGTACGCATACGCTGAAATCATAGCATACTATCGCCCGTTGCGCAAGAATGTGCGTGACGGGAACAAACAAAACCGGCGTCCGGGTTGCGGTCCCGGGCGCCGGTCGTTTATGTGTGATGGTCATTGCCTTCTGCGATATCCGGCCGTTGCCGTATCCGGCCGCGGAAAAGGTGTCCTCCGATCAAAGGGAAACTTCAGTGAAGATCAAAACAAGGAAATTGTTCGTGCAGAGGTAGTACATGTCCTCGGTGGCATCGCTGTTTTCGTAGGAAAAGGTGATGTTGATGATCTGCAGGCCGCCGGGAGTTTCCAAAAGTTTCCAGCCAACCTTCCTGCCGTCGAGCTCGCCGGAACCGTTCCGGATTTCCTTGACCAGCAGACCGGAATCCGAGGGATCGTTGCCCTCGAGGGAGAGCAGGAATTCCGTTCCGTTGGATGATTCAAAACGCACACCGGAGGTGCCGCCGTCGTTGGTCAGTAACACATGTCCGCTTTCGGTGAGGAAAGGAGTCTCACTGCCTTCCAGGGTGTAGGTCTCGACGTAGGTGCCCTCCGAGCCCGTATCGTCGGTCAGTTGAGTGGTCCGCTCGCGGGTGATCACGACGTCTCCGCTGCGGGCGGGGATCCCGACCAGTGCGCAGATGGCGTCCGATTCGGCCTTGTAGGACAAGGTCTCGATCTGTTCAATTTCTACAGTATCGTCCGAGGAATCCCCCTCAATCTTCTTAAAATACAGATAATCGGGAACCGCATCGACCTTCTCCGGGTCCGCGTTCCATCCGAACACGTACCGGTAATCGCCGGCAACTGCCGTGGAGCAGTAACCCGTAAAATCCGAATCCTCGCCGTCCGGAGCAGCCTTCGCGAAGTTGGAGCCGAGAGCCTTCTTAAGCTCGGAGTACTTCATTTTGTTGGTGAGGCCGTTGCCGATGTCCTGCTTGGCGATATTGGCGGGGTTGTCCACGAACACGATGGAGATGACATTTTCCACATCCATCATGAAAAAGACGTTGTCACAGCCCTCTCCGGTGAAGACAAGGTCGTATCCGGGCCCGAAGTAACCGAACCTGACGTAATAGCTTTCCTTGACTGCCGAGATCGCCTCATCGCGGGTCATGCCGACGTACTTCGTGAGATCACCGTATTTGCCGGTCGTTGCTTCCGGCTCATACTTGGTGAGGGTGACAGTGCTGTACTTCGTCTGTTCGCTGCCTTCCCCGTGATCCGTAACGGTCGTTGCGGTCATGCCGGAAAGATTGTTGTCCTTGCCGTAGGTGTAGTGCCAGGTTGTCGTGGAGACGGTCTCTTCACTTGTTGAGGTGTCTACTAAGCGGAAAATGCGCACGCGATCGGTGAGCTTTCCGTTCTTGTCGTAAGTAAAGGTGATCGTCTTGCTCTCATCGAAATTGACATATTTTTCTTCGATGAGGTGCTTGTCCGCATCATACTTGTACTCTGCGATGATGGCATCGCCTTCCGCGATATAGTCCTCAAGAAGCAGGCCGTCCTTCCAGAGCTCGTAGCGATAGCTGTGGAAATCGCTGCTTTCCGGATCGTAGGTAATGGGATCGGAAAGAAGAGCGTCATCCGAAATGTTCCCCTTGAAGAGCGACAGGGTTCTGTCGTCGTCGTACGAAGTGTTCGGAAGTCCGAAGAAGTCCTGCGTATCGTAGTCAGTGACTTCGTCGTCCAGTGTCGAACCATCGGAAATCCAGCTGTCCAGCCGCGTGTTGGAGAAATCGATATACCAGTAGTTCGGAGTGAGGCCTGAGACCGTCTTAAGCTTGGCGTCGAGAGTACTGTCCGGACGAAGGATGTAGCCTTCGTGGAGAACGCTGTTCGTGTCAAGGACATGGTTCTGGTAGAACAATACGCTGCCGTCGTTCAGGTATTTTACGAAAGTCTTATAAACATCGGTGGTTTTGTCACCGGCGGTTTCCGTTACCGTCCAGCCGGACAGACGGCCGTTTTCATCCTTTTGATAAGTGTAGGTTTCTCTGGTCGCGGGATCGGAACCGGGGTAATACCGTATCATCTGTTCCGTGAGGTTGCCGGATCCGTCATAGGAGTAGGTGGTCACACTTCCGCGATCCTCGCGGATGTGGCTGTATTCCTTCGAGACAAGCCGGTTGTTGTCGTCATAGGTGCAAAGCGTGTAGTCGAGCAGAGAGTCATCCGACTTTATATAGGTCGCCGTAAGTCGAGGCATGTCCACATCATAGTAATCCGTGCACTCGTAAAATCTGGCGCTGAGGTCCGTGTGGTAGACGCGGTAGCCCTCATTGTGCTCCACGGTGAAATTGAGGGTGATGATGTTGTACTCCCTCTCGGCACCGGGATAATCGAGAGCGTACGCGAAGTTGTCTGCGTGGCAGGTTCTGGTGTTCCCGTTTTCGTCGGTCGGCGCCAGCTGAAGGAGCACGCCGTACTTCGCCGTGTAGAGAGTCACCTTCCGGCCGTCCGTCAGGGTGAACACCTGCTTGACGGTGTTGAAGGTCTCGTCCATGTAGCGGACCTCCTCGGTGTAGTAACCGTCGATCTTACGGTCGCCGGAACTCGGGAAGAAGAGGAGCTCTTCGCAGTACCCCGTCTTTCCTTCCTCAAACACGATCTTTTCCTCGTAGGCAATCCCGTTGCAAAGCGAGCGGATGGCGCCGTTCACGTCTTCCTTCATCATATCAAAATCTGCGGTGGGAAGCTCGGAAGCCGGGATCACGGTGGGAGTCGGCATTGCAGTGAGCACTGCGGTGGGCTCGGCCGTAGGCTCGGCTGTAGGCTCTGCGGTGGGTTCTGCGGTGGGCTCCGCCGTCGGGGTCACGGAAGGATCCGCTTCCGCCGTGGGCGTCGCAGTCTCATTGTTATCGGCCGTCGCGGTGGGCGTAACCTCGGGCTGGCCGGACTTGTTGTTCTTTCCGCATGCCGTGACAAGCATCACCGCAAGGATCAGGATGACGACGAGCAGGCAGTAATGGATGGCATCGGGAGTGGTTTTGGCAGTGTCGGATGTTCTCATGGTATTCTCCTCTGTAACAGTGCGGGTGGTGAGCGCTGATCTCTGCGCTGAAATTATCGTAACAGAAAAATGTTACGGAAAACAGTCATATACGGTTACATTTTCATTACGATTTATTACGTTTCCGTTACGATGTGTTACGGACCGGTTACAGACGACTGCGCTGCGGGAAGAGCGGTAAGAACCGTCTTACACGCGTGAGCGGCATTCCTGTCGTTGGCGACGGTCTCGGCGGTCATGCTGTTAAGGGTGCCGTCCGGGTTGTAGGTATAGCGATACGTTGTCGTGGTGTCGATCTCGCCGGAGCCGGTATCGCTCAAGGTAAAATGCTTCACGCGCTCGGTCAGGAATCCCTCTTTGTCGTACTTGTACTCGATGACTTTGTGTTCGTCAAAATTGTCATAGGTTTCACGGACCAGACGCTTCTTCCCGTCATAGGAGTAGTAGGCGTAAAGGCCGGAACCTTCTATGTGCTCATATGCAGTCAGATGCCCGTCTTCGTTCCGCTGAAAGTTTCTGAAGTAAACCAGGTCGGATCCCTCATATTCCTTCGCGTTAAAACGCCAGAAGTCGGCCTTTACCCACGCTTCGGTCATCTGACCGTAGAAGACGAGGTAGGTTCTGTCTTCCGGTTCGGCGGGGAGTCCGAGACAGGACCCGGAATCGTAATCATACGACTCGTAATAGTAGATATCGTCAAAGTATTGCGTTACGGGAAGATAGTAATCGGTGTGTATGGTGTCGCCGTATGCACGCAGGTGTGTTGTTGTCTCCAGATTTCTGCGGAGTTCCGTGCTCGGGACGAAGATTTCGGCATTGTAAACACCTTCGTAAGAGTAAGCGTCCGGCGAGTAAACCAGGATGGAACCGTTCGCATAGTATTTTACGGTGTATTCCCATTCCGTCACACCGTTCTCCATGTTCGGATGGTTCTGTACCGTCCAGCCGGTCAGACGGTTGTCGGAGTCTTTGTGGTAGGTGTACCTCGTTACGGTAAGAGGAGAATCCGTCTTTTCGGTTTTTACGGTGATCAGATTATCGGCGTCGTCGTACTCGTAGGTGGCCCGGGAGAAATACGGCTCACCGGGATTGTCGGAAGAAGGAATGGGGAAACCGATAGGATATCCTTCGTACGCTGACGTCAGGCTGTTGTTATCGTTATAGGTATATACGGCGAAATTCGAGAGGTGAACACCGTCTTCCGTCCTGTAATGCGCTGACATCACGAGATTGCCCCGCGCATCGTAGGAATAGCAGGTATATACATCCTGAAAAGCAGTATCGCAGGTGAAGATGCAGTGACCTTCGGAATCCTCGTTGTAGGTGACGAGGTATTCCCTTTTCCCGTCCGGACAATCCAGCGCGTAGCCCCACTTCGTCGTGTAGAGCGTTACCTTGCTTCCGTCGGCAAGCGTGAAGATCTGCTTCTTCGGCTGAAAATCCTTGTCCATGTAGCAGATCTCCTCCGAGAAGCTGACGACGTCCCAGTCATCCGGATCACTGTTTTTGAACTTCGGAAAATAATTCAGCAGTAAATTGAAGTTGTCTCGCGCCGTATTTTTATCAAAACTCGGGGCGGAATAGGCGGTCTTCTGCACGTATGCATACGCGGGATCACCCGATTCGGCGCGCAGGATCGCCTTGTCAATGGCTTCCTTGATCGGATCGACGGAAGAGATCGACGGGAGATCTGCAGGGATCGTGAGACCCGACGTCGGAACGGCAGTCGGTTCCACTGTCGGAGACGGCGCCGTCGTCGGCGTGGCAGCCGTCGTCGGAGTGGCAGCTGTTGTCGGTGTTGCCTCAGTTGTCGGGGCAGCTTCGTCCGTCGGAGCAGCTTCCCCTGTCGGAGCAGTTTCGCCCGTCGGGGAAACCGCGGCGGACGGGGTTGCCTCCCCGTTCGGGGCGACCGTGGCGGTCGGCGTGGCTTCGGAATTGTTTCGGTTGTTGCAGCCGGTCAGTGTCGCGAATGCGAGAACTCCGGTCAATACGATCGTAACGATCGTGCGGATGCGCTTGCTTATCATGATGAGTCCCCCTTTTTGTCCGTGCGGTGTGGGCCCGTATCGGATTGTATGACATAACAATACCACCAAAAAGTTACAAAACAAGTGATAATGCGGTTACGTTTGTGTAACAAATGGTTACATCTTTGTTACGGATTTTTTTCGAGTTGTTACGGCGAAAAATAAGTCTTGATTTTTCGTATCCGCCGTGCTATCATTGTTATAGATGTAATAGAACAGACAAACGGAGGAGAAAATGGGCGCCGGCGAAAGTGCGGCGTCGGAACGGAGGTACCCTATGAACATCAACAAGTTTACACAGAAATCCACGGAAGCCGTTCAGGCGGCGGAGAAGTTATGTTATGAATACGGTAATCCGGAGATGCGGCCGGAACACCTGTTGTACGCGATGCTTTCGGACGGCGAGGGTCTGATCCCGAAACTGCTCGAGAAGATGGGCATCGTCACGGAGGTGTTCGAGGCGCAGGTGCGCGGGCTGATCGAGCGGATGCCGAAGGTGCAGGGCGCGAACCTGGTTGTGTCGCAGGATCTCAACAAGGCTTTGATGTACGCCGAGGACGAGGCGAAGGCGATGGGCGATGCGTACGTGAGCGTCGAGCACCTCTTCCTGAGCATGCTCAAAAACAGCGGGCGCGAGCTGGCGGGAGTCCTGCGGAGTTTCGGCATCGACCGTGACCGTTTCCTTGCGGCGCTTGCCGAGGTTCGCGGCAACAAGGCCGTGACCACCGACAATCCCGAAGCGACCTACGACACACTCGCGAAGTACGGCTACGACCTTGTGGAGCGCGCGAAGCAGCAGAAGCTTGACCCGGTCATCGGCCGTGACTCGGAGATCCGCAACGTCGTGCGGATCCTTTCCCGAAAGACGAAGAACAACCCCGTGTTGATCGGCGAGCCCGGCGTCGGCAAGACCGCCGTCGTGGAGGGCCTTGCGCAGCGGATCGTTGCGGGAGATGTGCCTGAGGGCTTGAAAAATAAGAGCATTTTCGCGCTCGATATGGGCGCGCTGGTCGCGGGCGCCAAATACCGCGGCGAGTTCGAGGAGCGTCTGAAGGCGGTGCTTGAGGACGTCAAGAACAGCGAGGGCAGGATCATCCTCTTCATCGATGAGCTGCATACGATCGTCGGCGCGGGTAAGACCGACGGCGCCATGGACGCCGGCAACATGCTGAAGCCAATGCTGGCGAGAGGTGAGCTCC
>CADBLW010000027.1 GCA_902795625.1 uncultured Lachnospiraceae bacterium
ACCGGAAGCGGAATGCTGCACACGATGCCGGATGCGGCGGAATGTAAGCTGTTTTTGATGGTTGATCCGACAAGTGATCTGGCGGATTATCTGCAAAGCAATGTGCTTGACGGATATTCGCCGAAGAGGATCAAGGTTGCCAATCCGTTCCGGTATTCGGAAAGCGCAGATGAGGAAGCGCTGAAGGCTTCCGTGAGCAAGTGGCTTGCGGACAGCGGCTTCCGCGTCGGGAAGGCTGCGAATGAAAAGGTCGAGGATTACCGGGTTGTCAGGCTGATCCGGGAGATCCGTGATTACAGGCATCTGGAGAAGCGGATCGATGAGATCGCCAAAGAATACAAGCTTTCGGAGAGCCGTCTGTCCCACGCGTTTAAGGAGAGCGAAGGCGTTTCTCTCAAGGGGTATCTGACCATAGCGAGACTGAAATATGCGTACAAGCTTGTGATGGAAGGGAAGAGTAAAACCTATGCCTCTTTGGAGGCCGGATTTGCCACGCCTGCGCATCTGGCGTACATTTGCAAGAAGCAAATGGGCATTTCCATAACGGAGGTCCTGAAATAATAAAGTCACAGCGGATTGTTGAAAGTCGCTTCCCGAGGTTTCCTGTATGATTACGGCAGAAAACCTGAAGGGGGCGATTTTTCGATGAATGATAAGTATTTAAACGAGACCGGTATGCTGGATTACAGCCACCCGGCGATCCAAACGCTGATCCGCGAAAAGGGATGGCGGGAAATGCCAGAATTTGACAGGCTCAAAGGGATTTATAACTATGTCAGAGACGAGATCCTGTTTGGCTACAACGTCGATGATGATATTTCCGCGTCCAAGGTGCTGAAGGACGGCTACGGACAGTGCAACACCAAGGGGACTTTGTTCATGTCGCTGCTTCGTGCGTGCGGCATTCCGTGCCGTGTTCATGGATTTACGATTGACAAGAAGCTGCAGAAAGGGGCCATGACGGGCTTTGTGTACCGAAAGGCGCCGCAAAATGTCTTCCACAGCTGGGTGGAGGTCCTGTTCGAAGGAAAATGGTATGAGCTGGAGGCATTTATCCTCGACCGGCAATACCTGAAGGCGCTGCAGAGCATCAATGCGGACTGCAGCGGAGCATTTTGCGGATACGGAGTTGCGGTTGCGGATTTCCGAAACCCCGTGATCGATTTTGACAGGAACAACACGTATATCCAGAGCGAGGGCATCAATCAGGATTTCGGCGTGTATGCCTCGCCGGATGAGCTGCTGAAGGAGCATCACCAGGAGCTTTCCGGGCTTAAGAAGTTTGCGTACAGGCACTACGGAAGGCATATGATGAACCGGAATGTGAGGAAGATAAGGGAGGCGCTGCGATAATGAAATAGAATTACTTAAGAAACAGGCAGGTCATAAAAAGGATACCAACTTGACTTGCTATCATAATTATGATAAAGTAATGATAAATAAAGGCGGTTATGACTGGAGGTACAACATGATAACTATAAGACCTGTTTCTGATCTTAGGAATAAATTTACCGATATCGAAAATACAGTAAATGCAGGGGAACCTGTGTTCTTGACCAAAAACGGATATGGTTCAATGGTTGTTATGAGTATTGAGACGTATTCGCGGATGATCCGTAATGTTGAGCAGGCGTTGGATGAGGCCGATGCGTATGCGGAGGCAACTACAGAGCGCATGACTCACGAGGAAGTTTTTGGAAAATTGAGGAGACGTGTAAAAGGCTGATAAATCTTGCATAACCTTCAGGATAGAGATCGATATATATAAGCAATAGAGCGAGTTTGGTTACAATTCCAAACTCGCATCTTTTTGTGCTGTCCCTTGTACCATTGGCGGCAATATGATACAAAAAAGATACAGACGGCATTTATAGTAGTCCCGACGGAGGTGTCACATGAACAAGATCTTGATTGCGGAAGACGAACAGGCGATTGCCGACATGATGAAGCTGTGCCTCAGCAAGAACGGGTATTTCTGCGATGTCGCGTACGACGGGGCGGAAGCGATCCGGAAAATCGACGAGAAGCGGTACGACCTGGCGCTTCTGGACATCATGCTGCCGGAGTACGACGGGTACGAGATCCTTGAGTATATCCGGGAGTTCGGCACGCCGGTCATCTTTGTGACGGCGAAGACATCGGTGCCCGACAGGGTGAAGGGGCTCAAGCTCGGCGCGGAGGACTACATCACCAAGCCCTTTGACCTGGACGAGCTGCTCGCCCGCGTGGCGACCGTGCTGCGCCGCTATCATAAGACGGAAAATGTGCTTGAGATCGGCCGCATGCGCATCGACACCGTGCAACACGCGGTTTGGCTGGACGGGGAGTCCGTGCCGCTGCCGGCCAAGGAGTACGACCTTCTGCTGTATCTTGTCAGGAATAAAAACATCGCGCTGTACCGCGAGGCGATCTACGAGCAGGTGTGGCAGGAGCCGTATTCCGGCAATACGCGGACCATCGACCTGCACATACAGCGGCTGAAGAAGAAACTCGATCTCGGCGACGCCATCGAGACGATCTACAAGGTCGGATATAAGTTCAACACGGAGAAGATGAAATGAAGCTGTCGTTTCGGTTTTTTTGTATCGCGTACATCGTGGTGCTGTTGGCAACGGGGATCGGTGGGTCCCTGATGGTCAGCAACATCAACGCTTCCCTGTGGGATGCGCGCGTCGAGCGGGTGGACGCGGCGGTCAATTACGCGGCGGACAGCTTTACGGCATTTGCCGATGCATCATACAACAATAAACTGTCGGAGGCGCAGCTGGCCGATGCCGTGCGGCAGATCAAGGGCACGCTGGACAGCACCGTCAGCAGCGTCGAGATCCTTCCGGTGAAGTCGGTCGACAGTCAGTACGCGAAATTAACGGAAAATGTGTGTGCCTCAACCTTCACAGAGCGTGACAACAGCCTTCTGATGGAGGCCGTGTGCAAAATGAATGTCGGAGCGTCGGAGTACTGCCTGTTCGTGTATTCGGATTTTACGGATATTCAGAAGCAGTGTGATCTGTTCTGGCGGCGATACGGGATCGTCGTGATCTGCGTTTCCGTCGTGAGCGGGCTATTGCTGTTCGCGCTGACCAAAAAGATCACGGGCCCGCTGAACAAACTGGCGGACGTGGCGGACGAGATCGCACTCGGGAACTACGGAAAGCAGGCGGAGGTTCCGGGCTCGGAGGATGAGATTTCCGCGCTGGCGACGAGCGTCAATTCCATGTCCGCGGCGATCGAACAGAAGATCAAGGAGATCCGCGACGAGCTGGAGAAGCGCAACATGTTTGTCGCGGATTTTACGCATGAGATGAAGACGCCGATG
>CADBLW010000028.1 GCA_902795625.1 uncultured Lachnospiraceae bacterium
GTGAGGGACGCGCGGCTTACCTACTACCACTCACACTCGATCCTTGAGATCGCGTACATACTCTCCGGCAAGGGGCAGTATCTGATCGACGGTGTGACGTACGATGTCAAGCAGGGCGATCTTCTCGTGTGCAATCCGGGGGTGATGCATCAGAGCATCATCACGAACCCGGCGGATCCGACGCTCGAGTTCGTGGCGGGCATCTCGGACCTTCATTTTCTGAACATGGAGCCGAACTCGCTGCGGCTGCCGGACGGATGTCCGGTGCTGACGCTGAGCAACGAGGTGAAGCGGGAGATCAGCCGCTGCTGCTATGAGATCATCGATGAGAACATGGCGCCGCAGTCCGGCCGGTACTACCTTGTGCAGGCGCAGATGATGAAGATCCTGATCCTTCTGTACCGCTCCGTTGTGGAGAAGCCGAAGGATGAGGTTGTCGGTGTGACCTTTGAGAGTTACTCGAAGAGCTATGTTGTACAGAAGATCATCCAGTACCTGAAGGCGAACTATTCGCAGCACATTTCCCTCGACGGGATCGCGCAGAACATGTACTTAAGTCCCGTGTACATCTCCAAGATCTTCAAGGAGAAGACCGGCGACTCGCCGATCAACTATCTGATCCAGATCCGCCTCGCGAAGGCGAAGGAGATGCTCGAGGAAAACCGCGGAAGCATACGCGCCATCGCGGCGCAGGTCGGCTACGACGACGTGTACCATTTCAGCAAGCTGTTTAAGAAGTATTACGGGGTTTCGCCGCTGTACTACCGAAAGGCGGCGATCGATACGGAGTAACTGCCGCGGCAGCGGCAACAGGGCCGGGAACGACCCGGAAAGGAGAGGGCATGGACGAGCTAAGACAGAAACTGGCGGATTTGTTGCGAGGGAGCGACAACATCGTATTTTTCGGAGGCGCTGGCGTATCCACCGCGAGCAACATTCCGGATTTCCGGAGCGCGAACGGGCTGTTCCATCAGAAGCTGCACCGCACGCTGTCGCCGGAGGAGATGGTGTCAAGAACATTTTACGAGAGATATCCGGAGGATTTCTTCGACTTTTACAAAAAATACCTGGTCTACCCGGAGGCGGAGCCCAACGACTGCCACAAGGCTTTGGCGAAGCTTGAGCAGATGGGCAAGCTCAAGGCCGTCGTGACGCAGAACATTGACGGTCTGCACCAGAAGGCGGGGTCGAAGGTCGTGTATGAGCTGCACGGATCCGTGCTCCGGAACTACTGCACACGCTGTCATAAGTTTTACGGCGTGGACGCGATCCTGGAGGCGGACGGTGTGCCGCACTGCGAGTGCGGCGGAGTGATCAAGCCCGATGTCGTGCTCTACGAGGAGAGCCTCGATGACACGGTCATCAACAAGGCGGTCTCGGCGATCGCGAAGGCGGACACGCTGATCATCGGCGGAACCTCGCTGATCGTGTACCCGGCGGCGGGGCTGATCCAGTACTATCGCGGACGCAAGCTTGTGCTGATCAACAAGAGCGTGACGCAGGCGGATTCGTATGCGCAGCTCGTGATCCATGACGATATCGCGTCGGTGATGAAGGACGCGGTGGACGCGCTGGGCTAAGCGTGCCGGAGAAGAAAGAGAGTCCGTGGGAGTGAGTTTCATTTTCCGGACAATATGAAAAGAAGGCGCCGTGCCGGCGGGCAGGCGCAGAGGGAGAACTACGATGGGAACATCGAACAATGACAACAAGGGCGGAGGCAACAAGAAGAACGACGGCCGGAAAAACGGCGTGGTCTCACGGATCATACTGACCGTGATCCTGTTCTTCATCTTCATTCTCTGCTACATGTTTATCTCGTCGGAGATCAACAAGATCCGCAACCGTGAGATCACCTACGGTGAGTTCCTCACGATGCTGGAGAAGGACGAGATCCTCAAGATCGAGATTCAGGATGATTACGACAAGATCGTGATCTACCCGCGCGAGAGCGCCAAGGAGGACGTCCGCGTTGAGACCTATTACACGGGTATCATCGAGACGGACTCGAAGCTGACGGAGCGCCTCGAGGAGGCGAGAAGCCGCAGCGAGGCCGATGAGAAACAGACCGAGAAGTTTGAGTACAAGCGGTTGATCGTCGACAAGAGCACAACGATCCTGGATGTATTTTTCGCGTACATCCTGCCGTTTTTGTTCATCTACCTGATGTTGTGGGGCGTGTACCGCATGCTCTCCAGAAACGGCGGCATCGGAGGCTTCGGCGCGGGCAAATCCACCGCGAAGATGTACGTCGAGAAGGAGACCGGCGTCACCTTCAAGGATGTGGCCGGCCAGGAGGAGGCGAAGGAGTCCGTGCTGGAGCTTGTGGACTTCCTGCATGACCCCGCAAAATACACCCGCATCGGTGCGAAGCTGCCGAAGGGAGCGCTTTTGGTGGGACCTCCCGGAACGGGTAAGACGCTCCTCGCGAAGGCGGTGGCCGGCGAGGCGAAGGTACCGTTCTTCTCCCTGTCCGGATCGGACTTTGTGGAGATGTATGTCGGTGTCGGCGCGTCCCGTGTGCGTGACCTGTTCCGCCAGGCGCAGCAGATGGCGCCGTGTATCGTCTTCATCGACGAGATTGACGCGATCGGCAAGAGCCGTGACAGCAGATACGGCGGCGGCAATGACGAGCGCGAGCAGAAGCTGAACCAGCTCCTCGCGGAGATGGACGGCTTCGACACCTCGAAGGGTGTCGTGATCCTGGCGGCGACGAACCGTCCGGAGATCCTCGACAAGGCGCTTCTGCGCCCGGGCCGTTTCGACCGCCGGATCATCGTCGACAAGCCCGATCTGAAGGGTCGTCTCGCGACACTGAAGGTTCATTCGAAAAATGTTCTCATGCACGATTCGGTCGACCTCGAGGCCATCGCTCTGGCGACGAGCGGCGCGGTCGGTTCGGATCTCGCGAATATCATCAACGAGGCCGCGATCCTTGCGGTCAAGGAAGGCCGCACGGTTGTGCAGCAGTCCGACCTGATGGAGTCCGTGGAGGTCGTCTTCGCCGGCAAGGAGAAGAAGGACCGCATCCTCGGCCCGGAGGAGAAGAAGATCGTCGCGTTCCACGAGGTTGGACACGCGCTTGTGGCAGCGCTCCAAAAGGGCGCGGAGCCGGTGCAGAAGATCACGATCGTGCCCCGCACGATGGGCGCTTTGGGATATACGATGCAGGTTCCCGAGGAGGAGAAGTACTTAAGCTCGAAGGACGACATCCTGCGCGAGATCCGCACGCTGTGCGGCGGACGCGCGGCGGAGGCGGTTATCTTCAACTCGATCACCACCGGCGCGAGCAACGACATCGAGCGCGCGACATCCCTCGCACGCCAGATGATCACGATGTACGGTATGTCGGATGAGTTCGGCATGGTTGCCCTCGAGACGATCGAGAGCCGTTATCTCGACGGCCGCGCCGTGACGCAGTGCAGCGACCAGACGGCGACGAAGATCGACACCGAGGTGAAGAACACGATCGGCAGCTGCTATGCCGACGCGGAGCGTATGCTTCGGGAAAATATCCGGGTGCTCAACGAGGCTGCACAGTTCCTGATCGAGAAGGAGACCATCACCGGCAAGCAGTTTATGGAGATTTTCCGCCGCGTGCGCGGTGAGGAGCCGGAGACGGTCGAAGTAACGTCGATCACCCTTGACGAGAGTGAGAGCGGCGAGGCTGTGACGGGCGCTAAAGAAGAGCGCGAGAACGGCGAGGCTGTGAACGTTCCGAAAGGCGATGATACCGGAGAGAAGCAGGAGTAACCGGAGAGAAGCAGTAACCGGAGAGAAGCAACGGTAAACGGACAACACCCATGTTGTCCGGGGAGAGGTTTGAGGAGAGAGGATCGCGTGATGAGCGGTAACAGGAGAGTCTTATTGGTATTCGCGACGCTTGCCGTTGTGCTGCTGCTCGTGACCGTCGTGAACTCATACCGGCTTAAATCCGGTACGCATGAGGAACTGGACGGTACCGAGGCGGAACTCACCGGCAAGGTGGATCCGGACGATGACGGCACGAGGACGAAAACCACCCCGACCGCTGTGGTGACCGGGGCAGCGCCGACGGAGGAAGCTCCGACACCGACCGAAGCACCTGTGTCTCAGACGCTTCTGTTCATCAACGAAATCTTACCGACCAACACAAAATACAACCAGAAAGACAAAGCATACTACGATCTTGTCGAACTGTACAACGGCTCCGACGAGACGATCCGGCTCGGGGACTACTGTCTGTCCGACTCGAAGAAACATCTCGCGGATTATCCGCTGCCGGCGATCGAGCTGCCGGCGGGCGGCTACGCGGTCGTGTACTGCACCGGCAAATACGATGTGAAAGACGAGTATGATCTCGCCTTCAAGCTTTCCTATTTCGGCGAGAAGGTGTATCTCTCGGACAGAAACGGCAACGTCATCGACCTGGTGGAGTATCCTGAGCTTCCGCAGAATGTGAGCTACGGGCGCATGGGCGATGAGCTGAGGATATTTGACAAGCCGAGCATCGGAACCGCCAACGAGGGCGGCTACGCGCGGATGTCGACAAGGCCCGATGTGGATCTAGAGCCGGGTTTTTACTCGGGAACTCAGAGAGTCAGCTTCATCACGGAGGGAACGATCCGCTACACGCTGGACGGCAGCGTGCCGACGTCCTCCTCCAAGGTGTGGGACGGCAACCCGATCGAGATCTCCTCAAACTGCGCGATACGAGCGTATGCGGAGGAGGAGGGCTGCTTCGCCAGCTTTTCGTCGACCTTCGGGTATTTCTTCGACACGCCCGAGTATGAGCTCGACGTGGCCCGGCTGACGATCAAGGAGTCGGATCTCAACCGGATGAATGAGAATTATATGTCGGGGACCAAGTACGCGGCCAATCTGTCGCTGTACTCCAACGGGCACCTTGAATTTTCCGAGGACTGTGCCGTGAGCACCTTCGGCGGTTCGAGCCGTGCGTATATCAAGA
This sequence comes from uncultured Lachnospiraceae bacterium, assembly GCA_902795625.1. Taxonomy (GTDB): domain Bacteria; phylum Bacillota; class Clostridia; order Lachnospirales; family Lachnospiraceae; genus ISDg. The sequence continues at coordinate 4,946 of CADBLW010000028.1, forward strand.
AGAGTTATCAGATCACGTTCACCACGACCTACGGACCGTCCAAGCTGCGGTACCCGCTGTTCGACAACATGGACGAGGACGAGTTCAACTCCATCGTTCTCCGCGGCGGCAGCCAGGACAACGAGGCAGCTCTGATGAGGGATGAGCTGCTCACGTCGCTCGTGACGGACAACGGACTTGTGGACGACCTTCTGGTGCAGTCCTACCGGCCGGTGAACCTGTACATCAACGGCGAATACCGCGGCATCTACTACATCCGCGAGCACACCGACGAGTACATGGTGGCTTCCCACTACGGCTGCGATCCGGAGGAGGTCACCCTCGTCAAGCAGATGCACACCGTCAAATGCGGCAGGGAAGCGAAGGAGTGGACGGACCTTTGGAAGTTCATCTCCGAGCATCGCCTGACGGACGAGGAATCCTACAACTATGTCAAGTCGGTCATTGACCTGCAGAGCATCGCCGATTACTATGTCGTGCAGCTGTGGGACGGCAACATCGATCCCGACAACATCTGTGTCTGCAAAGCCGGAGATAAGTTCGGCGGACGCTGGATCTACGTGCTGTATGACCTCGACCTCACGCTGACACGCGGCGTGCCGGGGACGACGAACGAGCTGCTCGGTACGTTCAACACGGGCTATTACACGTTCAACGCGCTGATCTACCGCCTCTTGGAAAATGAGGAGTTCCGCGAGCTGTTCTGCGAGCGGATGGAATACATCCTGACCAATGTGCTCACGGATGAGCGCTGCAACGAGTACATCGACAGATTTGTCGAGATGCTCGACCACGACATGGTCTACAACTGCGAGCGCTGGCATCCGGTCAAGGACCCTGTGAAGAAGACCAACTACCGCAGCTACAGCGGATGGCAGAGCAGTGTCAAGACCCTTCGCGAGATGATCACCGGGCGCGGCCCGAAGATCATCCGGGATTTTGTGAGCGCCAAGGGAATATCGGATGAGCTCGTGAACCGGTATTTTTCGAAGTTGCTTGAATGATCGTTTCACAGACGGACAGAGTTTTGGAAAATGCTGAGGAATTCCCGGGAGGACTTCCTCAGTAATTGCTTTTTTCGGAGAGGACTATGAGGCGGATCCTGTTTGGCGTGTTATCGCTTGCAATCGCATTGATGATGATAGCCTGGACCTGGTACCGGGGACCGATGAGGACAGGACTGCGTTCGTCTGCAGGACTTGTGAGCGCGACCCCGGCGGGCGCCGCGGAACCGACTGCTGCAGAGCAGGTCGCAGAGACAGAACCGAACACCGCGGAACCTGCCGCGGAGACTGCAGCGAAGGAACCGGCCGCCACCGAGAAAACGAATACAGAAGTGGCGCCGGAGACGGCAGACATGGAGACAGCAGTAAAGATGACTGCGTCTGCAAAGCCGAACGATGAAACGGCATCCGGGATAACCGACGGGACGCCCGAAGCGGCGGCCGATCCGTCGGGCACGCCGGAGCTGACGGCAGAACCGTCTCCGACGGAAGCGCCGGAGGAGCCGAAGCTTTTGATCAGCGAGATCCTTCCGACGAATACAAAATACAACAAGCACAACGGCGGCTGCTATGACGCCGTCGAGATCTATAACGCATCGGAGGAGGCGGTCATGCTCTCCGGGTACTGTCTGTCCGATTCGAAGAAGCGCCTCACGGAGTATCCGCTTCCCGAGGTTGAGCTTGCCGCGGGTGAGTATATGGTGTTCTACTGTACCGGCAAGTACGACGTGAAAGAAGGAAATGATCTCGCGTTCAAACTGTCCTACTTTGGGGAGAAGGTGTTCCTGTCTGACCGCGAGGGCAATGTCATCGACAAGGTTAAGTATCCGCAGCTGCCGCAAAACGTAAGCTACGGGCGCGACGGCGAGGAGTGGCGGATTTACGACAAGCCGACGCTCGGAAGCGCCAACGAGGGCGGCCTTGAGCGCGTCGCGGAGACCCCTGAGGTTGACCTGGCACCCGGTTTTTACGAGGGAACGCAGACGGTGACGTTCACCACGGGCGGCACGATCCGGTACACCCTCGACGGGAGCAAGCCGGACTCGTCCTCGAAGAAGTGGGACGGGCAGCCGATCGAGATCTCCGAGACATGCACGATCCGCGCGTATGCGACGGAGGAAAACTGCCTCGCGAGCTTCGACGCGGCGTTTGACTATTTCATCGACGCGCCGGACTATGAGCTCGATGTGCTGTCGCTTTCCCTGAAAGAGTCAGACTTCGGGACGATGAACAAAAATTACAACTCAAAGAAGAAATACGCTGCGAGCATCACGCTTTTCTCCGGCGGGCAAATGCAGTTCTCGGAGGACTGCGCGATCAGCGTGTACGGCGCGACGAGCCGCGCATATCCGAAGAAGAGCTATCAGATTACATTTTCCTCTGCATACGGAGTGTCCAAGCTTCGGTACCGCGTGTTTGACAATCTTGAGATCGACGAGTTCAACTCGCTCGTGCTGCGCTCCGGCTCGCAGGACGCCTCGGGAGCGATGATGAGAGACGAGTACGTCTCCTCCCTCGCCACCTCGTACGGAGTCGTCGACGATGTGCTCGTTCAGGCGTACAAGCCCGTGAACCTCTACATCAACGGTCAGTACTGGGGGATCTACTATATCCGCGAGCACATCGACGAGGACATGATCGCTTCGCACTACGGCTGCGACCCGGAGGAGGTCACGATCATCAAGCAGATGAACACGGTGATCTGCGGCAAGGACGGCCAGGAGTGGAAGGATCTCTGGAAATACATCAGCAACAACCGGCTGAAGGACGCGGAGGCCTACGAGTATGTCAAGTCGGTGGCGGACGTTCAGAGCGTCGCCGATTACTACATCATACAGCTCTGGAACGGCAACATCGACATGGACAATGTCCGCGTGTGCAAGGCCGGCGACAACCGTTGGATCTATATCCTGTACGACCTTGATCTGACGCTGTACCGGGGGGCTTCCGGTACTACCGCGGAGCAGCTCGGGACCTTCAACACCGGGTACTACACCTTCAACGCGCTGATCAATCGTCTTTTGGAAAATGAGGAGTTCCGGGAGCTGTTTTGCGAGCGCCTGCAGAAGATCCTGAACCTCCCGCTTTCGAGCGACGCGGCGCTCACGCAGATCAACCAAATGGAGCAAATGCTCGACCACGACATGAAATACAGCTGCGAGCGGTGGCAGGGAGTGAAGGATCCGCACGGCGAGATCGGCTACCGCAGCTACAAGAGCTGGAAGAGCAACGTGGAGACGCTGCGGACGAGAGTAGACGGGAGAGAGTGGAAGATCCTCAAGGATTTTATCAAGGCGAAGGGGATACCGGACGAACTTGTGGAAAAGTATTTTCCGATACTGAAGTCATAGAAAACGACGGAGAAAAACAACGAACTGAGCAATACCCTGTCGGAGGAGAACGGTAATCCGGCGGAGAAGAGCAGTAACCAGACGGAGACATACATAACCTGACGGAGGCCCGGAAATGAGGGAGTTTGACATTCATGCGGAACTGGCAAAGCTGCCGTCGTGTCCCGGCGTGTATATCATGCACGACGCTCGCGACCGCATACTTTATGTCGGCAAGGCGAAGATCCTGAAGCGCCGCGTGAGCCAGTATTTCCGGGAGGGGAACAAGCTCTCGCCGAAGATCCGCCGCATGGTCTCGCAGGTCAACTGGTTCGAGTATATCGTGGTATCCTCGGAACTCGAATCCCTTGTTTTGGAAAACAACCTGATCAAGGAGCACCGCCCGCCGTACAACACGCTTCTGAAGGACGACAAGACCTATCCGTTCATCAAGGTGACGACGGATGAGCCGTACCCGCGGGTGTTTCTCACAAGGCGGCAGGAGAAGGACAAGGCAAGATATTTCGGACCGTTCACGAACGGCGTGTCCGTGAACGACACCATAGAGCTTCTTCGGAAAATCTACCGCATCCGCACGTGCAACCGGGCGCTGCCCTCGACGGATCCAAGCCTGCGGCCGTGCCTGTACCATCAGATCGGACAGTGTGACGCGCCTTGCGTCGGGCTTGTGAGCGAGGAGGCGTACGCGGAGATGGTCGCGAAGGTGCTGCGCTTCTTAGGCGGTGACTACTCCGACGGGATCGCGTACCTCACGAAGCGGATGGAGGAGGCGAGCGAGGCGCTGGAGTTTGAGAAGGCGGCGGAGTTCCGCGACCTGATCACGCGGGTGAAGGCGCTTGCCCAGGTTCAGCACGCAAACGACAAGAGGCTTGACGAGCGCGACATCATCGCGATGGCGAGAGAGGAGGAGCACTGCGTCGTGCAGGTCTTCTTCGAGCGGAACGGCAAGTTGATCGGACGGGAGCATTTTCATATGCAGGAGACGGACGAGCGCGGCGACGCGGAGGTTCTGTCGGCATTCCTGCGGCAGTTTTACGAGGGGACACCGTACATTCCGCGGGAGGTTATGACGGAGATCATGCCGGAGGAAGCGGAGCTTTTAGAGCAGTGGCTCACGGTCAAACGGGAGCAGCCGGTGCACATCCGCGTGCCGAAGATCGGCGACAAGGAGCGGCTGATCCGGCTCGCGAAGGAAAATGCACGCATGGTCATCGCGAAGGATCTTGAGAAGATCACCCGCGAGGAGGCGCGCACCCACGGAGCGATGCGCGACCTGGCAGGGCTTTTGGGGCTTGCGGATCTCCATCGTGTGGAGTCCTACGATATCTCGAACATCAGCGGTTTTCACAGCGTCGGCTCCATGGTCGTCTTCACGGATGGCCGGGCCCGCAAATCTGACTACCGCAAATTCCGCATCCAGAGCGTCGACGGACCGGATGATTACGCGTCGATGCGGGAGGTGCTGACGAGGCGGTTTACCCACGGGCTGCGGGAGCGCGAGGTCGCGGCAGCGGCAGTGGAAAATGCTGCGGCAGCGGCATCGGCAGGAAACGGGAAGATCGGCGGGAACTCATTTTCCGTATTCCCGGACGTCATTCTGATGGACGGCGGCAAGGGGCAGATCGAGATCGCGGAGGAGGTGCTCGCGGAGCTCGGGCTTACGATCCCGGTCTGCGGCATGGTCAAGGACGACCGGCACCGCACGAGAGGGCTGTACTTCCGCGGGGAGGAGATCGCCCTGTCGGGCGCGAGCCACGGCGCGGCGGGCGCGAACGAGGAGGTTGCGGCGCTTGTGACGCGGATCCAGGACGAGACACACCGCTTCGCCATCGAGTATCACCGAAGCCTCCGCTCCAAGGGGCAGACCAGGTCGGTGCTCGATGACATCCCGGGCATCGGACCCACGAGACGGCGGGCCATCATGATGTATTTTAAGAGCATGGCAGAGCTGCGGGAAGCGACCGCGGAGCAGATCGCGGGAGTGCCGGGCATGAACAGGGCGGCAGCGGCGTCGGTGTATTCCTTCCTGCACAAGGAGGAAGCGGACGGCAGCGGCAATGAGGAGCCTGAATGCGATAATGAAGCGGAAGGCAGCGAAAATGCAGTGACAGACGGCGACAGTGAAAGAGACTGACGGCGCTGACGAAAGCGATTGAATAATGCACGCGCGTACTATATAATGGGTATGGTGCGTAATAACATTTTCGGAGGTAGGTATGAGCACATATGAGGTTTCACTCGTAAAGATGGCGGAGAAGATGAATCTGGTGAATCTGACGCCGGAGATCGATATCACCAAGCGGAAGATCACGAAGCCGGAGATCAACCGGCCGGCACTGCAGCTGGCAGGCTTCTTCAGCGATTTCGATAAGGACCGCATACAGCTGATCGGCAACGTGGAGTATGCGTACATGTACAAGAACGAGATGACGTCCGAGGACCGTCACATCTGCTTCTCAAGACTGATGGGCTACGGCGTGCCGTGCATCATTTTCTGCCGGAACCTGCACGTCAGCGACGGAATGCGCAAGCTGGCGCTCGACAAGGGCGTTCCGGTGTTCCAGAGCAGCATGGAGACCACGGCGCTCGTCGCGGAGCTCGTGCGCTGGCTGAAGGTTCAGCTCGCGCCGCGCATCTCGATCCACGGTGTGCTCGTCGACGTGTTCGGCGAAGGTCTGCTGATCATGGGTGAGAGCGGTATCGGTAAGAGCGAGGCAGCTCTCGAGCTCATCAAGAGAGGACACCGCCTTGTCTCCGACGATGTCGTCGAGATCAAGAAGGTCAGCGACGACACGCTGTTCGGTTCGGCGCCCGATGTGACGAAGCATCTGATCGAGCTTCGCGGTATCGGTATCATCGACGTCAAGACGCTGTACGGTGTGCAGAGCGTCAAGGAGACGCAGACGATCGACCTTGTGATCCAGCTTGAGGAGTGGGACCGCGAGAAGGAGTACGACCGCCTCGGCCTCGAGGAGAAATACACGGAGTTCCTCGGCAACCGCGTGGTGTGCAACAACATCCCGATCCGGCCCGGCCGTAACCTCGCCATCATCTGCGAGGCGGCGGCGATCAACTACCGCCAGAAGAAGATGGGCTACAACGCGGCACTCGAGCTTCAGAAGCGTGTCACGGAAAATCTTATGAAGCATGCGAACGGGGAGGAGTAACATGAGATATTGTTTCGGTATTGACATAGGAGGAACCTCCATCAAATGCGGATTGTTCACGCAGGACGGCACGGTCGTCCGCAAATGGGAGATCCCCACAAACCGTGAGGCCGGCGGAGTGAAGATCCCCGGCGAGCTTGCGGCATCCATATCGCAGGTGATGAGTGAGGAGAAGCTGACGCAGGATATGGTCATCGGCGTCGGTATGGGCGTTCCCGGACCGGTCCTCGCGGACGGCATGGTCCTGCTGTGCCCGAACCTCGGATGGGATCACATCAACGTGAGAGTGATGATGGAGCAGATGCTCGGAGTTCCGGTGCGCGTCGGCAATGATGCCAACGTGGCGGCTCTCGGCGAGCAGTGGAAGGGCGGCGGACGCGGCTACTCCGACATGCTCATGGTCACCCTCGGAACGGGTGTCGGCGGAGGCCTGATCCTCGGCGGAAAGATCGTCTGCGGTAGTAACGGTGCGGCGGCGGAGATCGGACATATCGTCGTGAACCAGGAGGAGACGGACCGCTGCGGCTGCGGCTGCAGAGGACATCTCGAGCAGTACGCGTCGGCGACGGGTATCGTCCGCATGGCGAAGAAGCGCCTCGCTTCCGAGTCGGTGGCGACATCGCTTCACTCCTTCGACAATCTGACAGCGAAGGATATCTTCGACGAGGCAAAGAAGGGCGACGAGGTCGCGTGCTCCCTTGTGGACACCCTCGGTTCGTATCTGGCGCTGGCTCTCTCCCATGTGGCGGCGGTTGCCGATCCGGTGGCCTTTGTCATCGGCGGCGGAGTGAGCAAGGCAGGCTCGATCCTGATCGACGCCATCGAGAAGCATTACAATGACAACATTCTTCCCGCGCTGCGCGGCAAGGTGTTCCGCTTGGCGGAGCTCGGCAACGACGCGGGAATTTACGGAGCGGCGCGCATGACGCTCGAGGACAGATAATTTCCGCGGATCGCGCGGGGACGGCACGGAAATGCGCGTGATACCCGGGGACGCCGGGCAGTCTCAATGGGTGCCGAGTGAAGGACAGACGGTTACGGTTTATGGTAAGTGAGAAACAGAGACAATTGTTGAGCGCGCTGTACGTAGAGCGGGGCATTTTCCGCGAGAAGGAGCCCATGGCGGCGCACACGACGTTCCGGATCGGCGGACCGGCCGAGCTATATCTTGTGCCGGCCGACGAGGAGCAGCTGGCGGCGACGGTGCGGCTTCTGCGCTCCGAGGGGATGCGGTGGCAGATCCTCGGCAACGGCAGCAACGTGCTTGTGGCAGACAGCGGGATCGAGGGCGTGCTCATTCATATGGAAGACAAGAAGAGTGTGCCGGTGTACCGCACGGAAGGCGGCACGGTGCTGGCGACGGTCACGGCGGGAATGTCGCTGTCCGGGTTTGCGAGAGACGCATGTGAGCGCGGGCTCGCCGACATGGAATATGCGACGGGTATTCCCGGAACGGTGGGCGGCGGCGTCGTGATGAACGCGGGCGCCTATGAGGGGGAGATCAGACACTCCCTCCGCGAGGTGACGGTGATCACTGCGGAAGGCGAGAGACGGGTACTGCCGGCGGCGGACCTGAAGCTTTCGTACCGCTACAGCATAATCCCCGAGAAGGGGTATCTCGTGACGGGCGCAACCTTCGGGCTGAAGGAGGGCAACCGCGACGGGATCCGGGCGAAGGTGCTGGAGCTCTCGGCCAGACGGCGCGAGAAGCAGCCGCTCGAGTATCCGAGCGCGGGAAGCACGTTCAAGCGGCCGACGGGGTATTACGCGGGCAAACTCATCGAGGAGGCGGGCCTTCGCGGATACACGGTCGGCGGGGCTCAGGTTTCGGAGAAGCACTGCGGCTTCGTGATCAACCGCGGCGGGGCAACCTGCGCGGATGTGAAGAAGCTGATCGCGGACGTACAGCGGATCGTGCTGGAGAAATCCGGCGTGAAGCTGGAGCCCGAGGTGAAATTCCTCTCGTGACGGACCGATGATCCGCGGAGCTGCGGAGGATGCGTTCACGGCCGGGAAAATGGGTGACTCACGGTTTCGGTCGCGAAGATGGCCGGAACGAATACACGGGGAAACGGAATGTCATTTGCGAAAGACCTGAAACAGGAACTGGCGGAAAAACTGTCGGGCGCGCGCCATTGCAGGCTTGCGGAGCTCGCCGGGATGATGCTGTACGGCGGCTCGGTGGTCACGGATAAGGACGGCAGCCGACTTCTCGTTTTTTCCACGGAAAAGGAAATAATTGCGAAAAAGTGCTTTACATTTCTCAAAAAGTCCTTTAATATGAGGATTGGTGCAGGGGAGACAACTGTCGAAAGCCGCCGCGGAACGAACTTTACGGTCACCGTGTCGGGGGACAGCGATGTCAGACGCTGCACGGAGGAGATGGGCTTTGCGTGGCCGGAAGGAAGGGACCTTCGGGCGGCGGAGGCTCTGTCGGATTGGACATTGACCATGCCTGAGGAAATCTGCTGCGGGAGAAGTTTTACGCGCGGGTTGTTCCTGATGCGGGGGACGATGAACGATCCCGAAAAATCGTATCATTTTGAAGTTGCCGTGCCTTCGGAGACAATCGGCCGATGGCTGGCCGGCTTCCTTGCGCAGTTTGACTGCGAGCCGCGGGTGAGAGAGCGGCGAGGGTCCTGTGTGGTGTATCTGAAAGACGCAGAGCAGATCGCCGATGCGCTGACCGTGATGGATGCGGTGGGCGCGAGACTGCGGTTCGAGGAGGTCCGGGTAGTGCGCAATAAGCGCGGCGAAGTCCAGCGAAAGGTAAACTGTGAGGTTTCCAATATCGCGAAGACGACGCAGGCTGCGGGACGGCAAATAGAAGCCATCGAACTCATCGAGCGTGTCGCGGGGTTGCACACACTGCCGGATGAGCTTCGGAAAATGGCGAAGCTTCGGTTGGAGAACCCGGAGTTTTCGCTGCAGGAACTGGGGGATTGCTCCACACCGCCGGTCGGGCGGTCGTGTGTCAATCATCGTTTGCAAAAACTATGTGAGATCGCTGAGGGTTTACGGTTGAAAGAAGGAGGTTGAGTCAATGATTTCCAAAGATGTGACAGTAAACATTCCCAATGGTCTCGGCGGAAGACCGATTGCCTTGCTGGTACAGGTGGCAAGCCGTTACGACAGCAGCGTGTATGTGCAGTGTGAGAACAAGAAGGTTAATGCGAAGAGTATCATGGGTATGATGAGCCTGGCTCTTCCGACCGGTTCCAACGTCACCGTGACAGTTAACGGAACGGATGAGGAAGCTGCAATGAAGGACATCGAGGCATACTTGAAGAACGAGTAAGCCGGGCTATTGACATTTTCCGTGAAATTCGCTAAACTGAGTACAGTTGTTACGATGAAGTAACGGATAGCGACAGGAGGTTCTTATGAAACAGAACAAGCATATCAAGACGATGAAGACGCGCAATCTTTGCGAGAGCGCTAAGAAGGGCGGATGCGGCGAGTGCCAGACATCATGCCAGTCGGCTTGCAAGACGAGCTGCGGTATTGCTAATCAGAAGTGCGAGAAGAGCAGCAAGTAAGAAAACAAACTTAAATGAAATCGCCCTTCGGGGCGATTTTTCATATACAGGAGGAATTTGTGATACACCAGTATAAGATGGCCGGTCACAACATTGTCATGGATATCGCGTCGGGCGCGATCCATGAGGTTGACGACCTGACTTACGATATGATCGCGGAGTACCCGGGATCGGAGCGCGAGGCGCTGATCGCGTCGATACAGGCGAAGTACCCGGATGCGGCCCATGAGGAGCTGTGCGAGATTTACGATGAGATCGCGGAACTTGCGGAGGCGGGGCAGCTGTTTGCGGAGGATACGTTCGCGCCGATGGCGGGCGAACTGAAGGCGCGGACAAGCGGCGTCGTGAAGGCGCTGTGCCTGCACGTCGCGCACACCTGCAACCTGAACTGTTCCTACTGCTTCGCAAGCCAGGGACGGTTCCACGGCGAGCGCGCGATCATGAGCTTTGAAACCGGAAAGCGTGCCATCGATTTTCTGGTGGAAAATTCCGGTTCGCGCCGCAACCTCGAAGTCGATTTCTTCGGCGGTGAGCCGCTTCTCAACTGGGATGTGGTGAAGCAGATCGTGGAGTATGCCAGAAGCATCGAGAAGGAAAAGGGAAAGAATTTCCGCTTCACGCTGACTACCAACGGCATGCTCGTCGACGACGAGGTCATCGAGTACGCGAACCGTGAGATGCACAACGTTGTTCTGAGCCTGGACGGACGGAAGGAGGTCCATGACCGCTTCCGGAAGGATTACGCAGGCAAAGGCAGCTACGACGTCATCGTGCCGAAGTTTCAGAAGTTTGTCGAGGCCCGCGGAGGGAAGAACTACTATATCCGCGGCACGTTCACCCACGCCAATCCCGATTTTCTCGCAGACATCGAGACGATGCTCGACCTCGGGTTCACGGAGCTCAGCATGGAGCCCGTCGTGTGTGCGCCGGGGGACGCGATGGCTTTGACGGAGGAGGATTTTCCGATCGTGTGCGAGCAGTATGAGAAACTCGCGGAACTGATGCTGAAGCGCCGGGAGGAGGGACGTCCGTTCACCTTCTACCACTACATGATCGACCTTGAGGACGGACCGTGCATCTACAAGCGCATCAGCGGATGCGGCTCGGGGACGGAGTACATGGCGGTGACGCCGTGGGGTGATCTGTATCCGTGCCACCAGTTTGTGGGCGAGGAGCGGTTCAAGCTCGGCGACATCCGGAAGGGCGTTGACAACACCGCGGTCCGGGAGGATTTTGCGAGCTGCAACGTGTACGCGAGAGAGGAGTGCCGCGACTGTTGGGCACGCCTGTACTGCGCCGGCGGATGCGCGGCGAACGCGTACCACGCCACCGGTTCGGTGCGCGGCGTGTACGAGTACGGCTGCCGGCTGTTCCGCAAGCGCCTGGAGTGCGCGATCATGCTGAAGGTTGCGGAGGCCGACGCGGAGGAAGAGGACGAGTAACCGTCGGAGAGAGGCCGGACAACGGAGTGTCCGGTGAGGAGAAGCAGAAGAAGTGAGTAACCGGCAGGGAGAAGCCGGTGGGCTTAGGGTTTTGTCGCGGCGGCAAGGGCCGCTGCGCGGAGAAGCAAGGGGTTACCATGAACACACCGATTTATGATTTTGTTGAGGCCTACCGCGAAAGCGACGCGGTGCGGCTTCATATGCCCGGTCACAAGGGAGTGCCCGGGCCGTTGGGCGTTGAGCCCTTTGACATCACGGAGATCGACGGGGCGGATGTGCTCTCGCAGGCCTGCGGCATCATCGCCGAGAGCGAGGCCAACGCGGGCGCTCTGTTCGGCTGCCGCACGCTCTACTCGACCGAGGGGTCGTCACTCTGCGTGCGCGCAATGGTCTTTCTACTGAAAATGACGGCGCTTCACCGCGGGGTCACTCCTCGCATCCTCGCCGCGCGCAACGTGCACAGGTCCTTCCTGGACGCGGTGGCGCTGCTGGACATCGAGGTGGACTGGATCATGCCGAAGGCAGCGGGGGAAGGAAAGCCGTTTGCCTACGAATCCTGCGAGATCAGCGGCGATGAGCTGGCCGTCATGATCGACCGTCTGCGCGGGGAGGGACGCATGCCCTCCGCCGTCTATATCACCAGCCCGGATTATTTCGGAAACTGCGCCGACATCGCCGCGCTTGCGGAGGTGTGCCACAGTCACGGCTGTTTCCTTGCCGTTGACAACGCCCACGGCGCGTACATGCGGTTCCTTGCGGAGTCCGCTCACCCGATGAATCTCGGCGCGGATATCTGCTGCGATTCCGCTCACAAGACGCTTCCCGTCCTGACCGGCGGGGCGTATCTCCATATCAGCAGGGACAATCATTTTCTGACGGAGAGCGCGGGGCGCGCGATGGCTCTTTTTGCCACCACGAGTCCTTCCTATCTGATCCTGCAGTCCCTCGATCTTTGCAACGCCTATATTGAGGAAAATGAAGCCCTCTTCGAGAGGACGGCGAACCGTGTCGCCCAGCTGCGCGAGGAGCTGGCGAAGGCCGGCTACCGCATGGTCGGAACGGAGCCCTGGAAGATCACGCTTGTCGTCGGTGACGAGACGGAGTACGGCGACGAGGATGAGGAGGGAGCATTTTCCGACGGAGACATGCTGGCGGAAATGCTCGGCAAATTCGGCATATTCGCTGAGTACCACGACCGCAGGCACGTCGTTCTGATGTTCAGCACCCAGACCACGGAGGGCGAGTTTGCCCTGGTCGGAAGCGTGCTCGCGCAGATCGCCAAGGAGCGGAGCGACGAACCGGAAGAGGCGAAGGATGAGGCTTCGGAGAAGAAGGGCACCGCAGGGCTGAAGCAGGGTGCCGCAGAGGAGCAGGAGGAAGCCGGGGAGCAGGATTCCGGGGATGATCAGGATGCCGCTGAGGAGTGTGACACCGCGGAAAATGACCGGATCCCCGTGCCGGTTCAGGTACTGACGCCGGCGGAGGCCATCCTGGCGGAGAGCGAGTATGTCGACGCATCACAGTGCGTCGGGCGCGTGCTGGCGGAGCCGCTTGTCCACATGCCTCCGTGCGTTCCCGTATACATGTGCGGTGAGGTGCTCGGTGAGGACGCGGTGCGCTTCGTGCAGGGGCGCGTGCGCGTGGTGAAGGAGCCGGTGGGTATTTTCCGAAGAAAATAACGCGATGATCGCGCGAAGGATATCGAAAATGTGCCGCGCGGAAGGATTGCGTGAACCATAATGCGTATAATGACAGGTTCGGAGGAATTAGAGACAGACATGGAATGGAGTTTGACGGACGGCTCGGCGAAACGGCTGGGCAGGACATATGGTATTGACGGCACGCTGTGGCTGAGCTACTCGGCGTCGGGCGCGGAGTGGATCTGCCGCGATGCGGAATGCACGATCCGGCTCACGGGAGACGCGATGAGCGGTGACCCGGTGCACAGTCCGCGGTACGCAATCGAGGTGAACGGCAGGCGCGTTGTCAGCGCGACGATGCCCGCGGGCAGAGAGGCCGTGCATACGGTCTCAGCGGCGGGAGAGACCCTTGCGGAGGGGCAGGACAATGCGGCAGCGGCAGGAGAGAACACTGCGGAAGGACAGGACAATACGGCAGCGGCAGATGGCGCGGCAGCGGCGAAGGGCTTTACCGTGCGGGTGCTGAAGCTCTCGGAGTGCGCGGATTCCACGCTGGGGATTGCGGCGGTCGTGTGCGACACGAAGCCGGAGCCGACGGAGGAGAAGGTGTTCCGCGTGGAGTTCGTGGGCGATTCCATCACCTGCGGGTACGGCGTGGACGGCGTGCTCGGCGATCTGTACAGCACCTCCAACGAGGACGCGACGAAGGCGTACGCGTACCTGACAGCGCGGGAGCTGGATGTGGATTACAGCCTTGTCTCCTTCAGCGGGTACGGCATCATCTCGGGCTACACGGAGCTTGAGGTTCCGAGGACCGAGTGCCTTGTGCCGGACTACTACAAGACCATGGGAAATTCCTACGGAAAATTCGCGGACCGCGTGGAGCCGTCGGCTGTCCCTTGGGATTTCGGGGCATTTTCCGCAGATGTTGTCGTGATCAATCTTGGAACCAACGACGCGAGCTACTGCAGAGATGTTCCGGAGAGACACCGCGCGTATATCGAGGAGTACAAGAGGTTTCTCGCGGAGGTGCGGGCGTGCAACCCGATCGCGGTGATCCTGTGTACGCTCGGCATTATGGACGACCGGCTGAACGGCGCGATGGAGACGGCAGTCGCGGAGTATGTGGAGGAGAGCGGTGACGCGGATGTGCGCACGATGATCTTCACGCCGCAGAACATGGAGAAGGACGGCGCCGCGGTGGACTGGCATCCGAGCGCGATCTCGCACCGGAAGGCGGCGGACAAGCTGATCGCGTATATGCGCGAGAACATTTTTTGAGAACCTTTGCGGAACACGCGAAGGAATAATCCGGAAAATCAGGGCGCCCCGGGGCTGCCCGAAAACATAGGAAGGAGCTTGAGAAGATGGAGATTCAGGATTTGTTGAACAAGGTCGACCACACGCTGTTGTCGACAACGGCCACATGGGAGGAGATCCGCGCGATCTGCGACGACGGCATGCGGTTCCACACGGCGAGTGTGTGCATTCCCCCGTGCTATGTGAAGAAGGCCGTGGAGTATGTGAAGGGCGGCGTGCCGGTGTGCACGGTGATCGGTTTCCCGAACGGTTATGCCACAACCCTCATCAAATGCGCGGAGGCGACGGACGCGGTGCGCAACGGCGCGGCGGAGATCGATATGGTCGTGAACCTCGGAATGGTCAAGGAGGGCCGGTATGACGATATCCTCGCGGAGATCAATGCCGTTAAGACATCGTGCGACGGGCGTCTTCTGAAGGTTATCATCGAGACGTGCAAGCTCACGGAGGTGGAGAAGATCGCGCTCTGTGACGTCGTGTCCCGCTCGACGGCGGACTACATCAAGACGTCCACCGGCTTCGGCGGAGGCGGAGCGACATTCCACGATGTCGAGCTCATGGCGCTGCACTGCAAGGGCAAGAAGGTCAAGGCGGCCGGCGGGATCCGCTCCATCGAGGACGCGGAGAAATTCATCGAGCTCGGCGCCGACAGACTCGGAACGAGCAAGGTCGTGGGCGAGGTCAAATCCATCCTGAACGAGAAGAAGCACAGCAATCTCAGTTTCTTCTCCTGAGGTTGACGAACCCTGCGAAATCTGATTTAATGACAACGGAAAAGCAGAGCATTTTCCGGGAAGAGAAGAAGGAAACTATCGAATGATCGAAGATGAAGGAGGACACCATGGCGAACTATCCGACCCCTCATATTAAGGCGACACCCGACGATATCGCAAAGACCGTGCTGATGCCGGGCGACCCGCTGCGTGCGAAATTTATCGCGGAGACTTTTCTGGAAAAACCCGTGCTGTTCAACAACGTGCGCGGCATCCAGGGCTACACAGGAACCTACGAGGGAACGCGCGTGAGCGTGATGGCCAGCGGTATGGGCATCCCGTCCATCGGCATCTACACCCACGAGCTGTTCAACTTCTTCGATGTGGAAAATATCATCCGCATCGGTTCGGCAGGCGCCTACAGCCCGAAGGTGAAGGTGCGCGACATCGTGATCGCCCAGGGCGCGTGCTACGACACCAACTATGTGAGACAGTTCAACCTGCCGGGAACGTACTCGGCAATCAGTGATTTCGGGCTGCTTTCTACAGCAGTAGAAACAGCAAAAGAACAGCATTTGAGCTACCATGTCGGAAACCTGTTCTCCAGCGATATCTTCTACGGGGATCCGGAGGCATTTACCGAGGCCGAGCAGCCCAGAGCTGCCTGGAGCAAGATGGGTGTGCTCTGCGTGGAGATGGAGGCCGCAGGTCTCTTCATGAACGCAGCGCGCGCAGGCAAGAAGGCTCTGGCGATCTGCACGATCTCCGATCACCTGATCACCGGTGAGAGCCTGCCCGCGGAGGAGCGGCAGACGTCCTTCACCGAGATGATGAAGCTGGCGCTGACGGTGGCTAAGAAGGTGGATTGATGCAGACCGCGGGTCTGATCGGAAAAATCCACAAAAAAACAGGAACATTTTTGTAATCTTCGCGCCCGAATGCGGATTGACTTTCGGGCGCGTAGTTGTTATATTTATTTAGTTATGTAAGTTATATGCGGATTCATTTTCCGATTACGCGGATTCAACGATGGATCCATCGGGAGGACTAAGATGGGTAAGATTATTTTGACCGGAGACCGGCCGACCGGACGGCTGCATG
Source organism: uncultured Lachnospiraceae bacterium (assembly GCA_902795625.1). GTDB lineage: Bacteria > Bacillota > Clostridia > Lachnospirales > Lachnospiraceae > ISDg. The sequence continues at coordinate 21,223 of CADBLW010000028.1, forward strand.
TGGGACACTATGTGGGATCCCTGAAGCGCCGTGTGGAACTGCAGAATTCCGGTGAGTTTGACAAGATCTTCATTATGATCGCAGACGCACAGGCTCTCACGGACAACGCGGACAACCCGCAGAAGGTGCGTGAGAACATTATTGAGGTTGCGCTTGACTATATGGCGGCGGGGCTCGACCCGGAGAAGTGCACGATCTTCATCCAGTCGCAGATCCCGGAGCTGACGGAGCTGACATTTTACTACATGAACCTTGTGACGGTGGCTCGCCTTCACCGCAATCCGACCGTGAAGAACGAGATCGTGATGCGCGGCTTCGAGGAGAGTATCCCGGCGGGCTTCTTCACGTATCCCGTGAGCCAGACCTCGGATATCACGGCGTTCAAGGCAACGACCGTGCCGGTGGGTGAGGACCAGCTGCCGATGATCGAGCAGGCGAGAGAGATCGTCCGCCGCTTCAACATGATCTACGGCGATGTTTTAGTGGAGCCCGAGGCGGTCATCCCGGACAACGAGACGTGCAAGCGTCTGCCCGGCACCGACGGCAAGGCGAAGATGAGCAAGTCCCTCGGCAACTGCATCTATCTTGCGGACAGCGCCGAGGAAGTGAAGCAGAAGGTCATGAATATGTACACCGACCCGAACCACATCAAGGTGACCGATCCCGGTACCGTGGAGGGCAACGCGGTGTTTACGTATCTGGATGCATTCTGCAAGCCGGAGCATTTTCCGAAATATCTGCCCGACTATGAGAACCTTGACGCGCTGAAGGATCACTACAGACGCGGCGGCCTCGGCGACGTGAAGATCAAGCGTTTCCTGTGTGCCGTTTTGGAGGAGGAGCTCGCGCCGATCCGCGCGAGACGCGAGGAGCTGCAGAAGCACATTCCGGAGATCCTCGAGATCCTGCACAAGGGAAGCATCGAGGCACAGAAGACCGCGGCGGCGACGCTGGCGGAGGTAAAGGCTGCGATGCGGATCAACTATTTCGATGATGACACTTGGGTGAAGGAACAGGCTGAGAAGTACCGTTAACGGAGGTCAGCATGGAGAGCGAATACTATTACCAGCGCAATGAGGTTGAGGTCAACGCCATTCTGCTGCGATGCGCGCTTGTGCTCCTGTTCGTCGGCCCGTTTCTCGCGCTTTTGCGCATCTGGGGGATCAACCAGGAGTTCAACTATCTGGAGTGCTTCTTTTTCTCGGCCATCGTGCTTGTGCTGTACATTTTCGGCAGAGCCCTGCAGCACACGGAGAAGTTTCAATGGCTGTTGAAGTACCTCATTCTCCTCGGTATGCATGCCGGCGTGTGCTACATGGCGACGAAACCGGGCATTTTGGTGTATATCAGCTACGCGCTGATGCCGGCGCTGTCGTGCCTGTATTACCGCAAGCGGTTCACGCTGCAGATCACGGGTTTCTGTTACCTGATCATGATGGGGACGATGTTCCTGCGCGCGGACAATGAGACAACCTACGCGTACGATTCCCTCACGTCCGAGGAGTGGTACAGCGTCTTCGGCTTCGGCTTTACATGGGAATACGTGCTTCTTGCCATCGTGTTGATCGCGCTGGTCGGCAAGACCGAGTCGAGCCTGAATCTGCTGCACAAGAGCAACCGGCAGATGCAGGACATGCAGCTGCAGCTGATCTCCGGATTTGCTAATTTCCTGGAGTTCCGGGATCAGAGCACCGGCCACCACGTGCGCCGCACGCAGGCGTATGTGCGCATGATCGCCCTCGGAATGTATCACAGAGGCTACTATCAGGCGGAGCTTTCCGCCAAGGCTATCAACTACATGGAGATCGCGGCGCCGCTTCATGACGTCGGTAAGATTGCCATTCCCGATGCGGTCCTCTTAAAGGAGGGTGAGCTGACGGATGAGGAATATGAGATCATCAAGAACCATACCCGCGAGGGTTATCGTCTGATCACGGAAAATCTTTCCGAGCTTCCCGACAAGCGCCTGCTCAAGTGTGCGCAGGAGATCACCCTGAGCCACCATGAGCGCTGGGACGGCACCGGATACCCGGAGGGGCTGCGGGGCACGCAGATCCCGCTGTCGGCGAGAATTATGGCGATCGCGGACACGCTCGATGCGATGCTGTCGGAGCGTGTATATAAGAAGAGCATGGATCTGGACGAGGTGCTGTACGAGCTTGTCAAGGAGAAGGGCAAGCATTTTGAGCCGTGTATCGTGGATACCGTGGTGAAGCTGCGGTCTGAGATAGAAGAGTTCCTCCTTGAGGAGAGCCGCAAGGAGAAAGAAGAGTGAGGACAAGGGCATGAAACGACTCGGATTTGACAACAACAAGTATCTGGAGATGCAGTCGGCGCACATCAAGGAGAGAATCGGCCAGTTCGGCGGCAAGCTGTATCTGGAGTTCGGCGGCAAGCTGTTCGACGATTTCCACGCTTCCCGCGTACTGCCGGGCTTCCAGCCTGACAGTAAGATCCGCATGCTGGCGCAGATCAAGGACGATGCGGAGATCGTGCTGGCGATCAACGCCAACGACATTGTCAACAACAAGATGCGCGCGGACCTGAGTATCACGTACGATCTCGACGTGCTTCGACTGATCGACGCATTCCGCGGCTACGGAATGTACGTCGGCAGCGTCGTGCTGACGCAGTACGTGGAGCAGCAGGCGGTTCTCAACTATGAGAAGAAGCTGGACAGCCTCGGACTGAAGGTGTACCGCCACTACAAGATCGAGGGCTATCCCGCCAATGTTTCGAGGATCGTGAGCGACGAGGGACTCGGACGCAACGATTACATCGAGACCACCAGACCGCTGGTCGTCGTTACGGCGCCCGGCCCGGGCAGCGGCAAGATGGCTACATGCCTCTCGCAGCTCTACCATGAGCACAAGCGCGGCATCCGCGCCGGCTACGCCAAATTCGAGACGTTCCCGATCTGGAACCTTCCTCTGACGCACCCTGTCAACCTTGCGTATGAGGCTGCCACGGCGGACCTCAACGATGTGAATATGATCGACCCGTTCCACCTGGAAGCCTACGGCATCACCACGGTCAACTACAACCGTGACGTCGAGATCTTCCCCGTGCTGAACGCTATGTTTGAGCGTATCTACGGCTCATCGCCGTACAAGTCGCCCACGGATATGGGCGTGAATATGGCGGGCAACTGCATCATCGACGATGAGGCTACCTGCGCTGCCTCCAAGGAGGAGATCATCCGCCGTTACTATGCCACCATGTGTGACCGCCGCAAGGCGCGCGCCACGGCCGAGGCGGAGAGCAAGCTCGAGCTCCTGATGGAGAAGGCAGGCATCAGCCCCGCGGACCGCAAGGTAGTTGCCGCAGCCAAGAAGAAATCCGAAGAGACCGGCGGAGCTCCCGCTGTTGCCATCGAACTCAACGACGGCCGCATCATCACCGGCAAGACCTCGGCACTGCTCGGGTCCTCCTCGGCGGCACTTCTGAATGCCTTGAAGACGCTGGCCGGGATCGACGACTCCGTCGACCTTCTGTCGCCGACGCTGATCGAGCCCATCCAGGATCTCAAGATCAACCATCTCGGAAACCGCAACCCCCGTCTCCACACGGACGAGGTGCTCATCGCGCTTTCCGTCTGCGCGACTCAGGACGACCGCGCGGAGCTCGCGATGCAGCAGCTTGAGAACCTCAAGGACTGTGAAGTACACAGCACCGTTATCCTCTCCTCCGTGGACGAGGGCGTCTTCCGCAAGCTCGGCACGCATCTGACAAGCGAGCCCGTATACGAGACCAAGAAATTGTATCATTGAGGTGAATACTCATGGAAAAGTGTTATATCCCGGAAGGGTACAAGGCAGCTCTTTCCAACAAGGAAACCCAGATTGCCATCAAGAAGGTGAAGGATTATTTTCAGAGAGAACTGGCGACGCAGCTTAACCTGCACCGTGTGACGGCTCCGTTGTTCGTAACGCCGGAGTCGGGTCTGAACGATAATCTCAACGGTGTGGAGCGCCCGGTTGTGTTCGGCATCAAGGAGCGCAACGAGGCTCAGGTTGAGATCGTTCATTCGCTTGCCAAGTGGAAGCGTATGGCCCTCGCCAAATACGGCTTCAAGGTCGGGGAAGGTCTGTACACCGACATGAACGCCATCCGCAGGGACGAGGACACGGACAACATCCACTCGATCTTCGTGGACCAGTGGGACTGGGAGAAGGTCATCACGAAGGAGCAGCGCACGGAGGCGATGCTCCGCAAGACCGTGAAGGAGGTTTACGAGGCTCTCCGCGTGACGGAGAAGTACATCGCAAACCAGTATGACTACGTACAATGCATCCTGCCCGAGGAGATCACGTTCATCACCTCGCAGGAGCTTCTGGACCTGTATCCGGACAAGCCGGTGAAGGAGCGCGAGTACCTCGCGGTGAAGGAGTACGGAGCCGTGTTCATCATGCAGATCGGCGATCTGCTCACCAACGGTGAGAAGCACGACGGCCGCGCGCCGGACTACGATGACTGGCAGCTGAACGGCGACATCCTTGTGTACTATCCGGTTGACGACATCGCTCTCGAGCTGTCCTCGATGGGTATCCGCGTTGATGAAGTATCCCTGAAGAGCCAGCTGGAGAAGGCGGGCTGCCCGGAGCGCGCGAAGCTGGATTTCCAGAAGGCTCTTTTGGAGGGCAAGCTTCCGTACACGGTCGGCGGCGGTATCGGCCAGTCGCGCATCTGTATGTTCTTCCTGCGCAAGGCGCACATCGGGGAGGTACAGGTTTCCGTATGGCCGGATGAGGCTGTCGCGTACGCGTCTTCCCGCGGGGTGGAGCTGCTGTAAACATTTCAGAATACTGACGGGGCTGCCTGAGGCAGCCCCTTTGTAGCGAGAGAGGCAGGGTTGTTTCGGTGGATCGACGTTTGGAATGGTGGGATGGTGTCAAGCAGGGAATACCGATTGCATGCGGTTATTTCTTCGTTTCGTTTACATTCGGGATCCTCGGTGCGTCTCTCGGGTTCCGCTGGTGGGAGACGGTGCTGATCTCGATGACGAACCTCACGAGCGCGGGGCAGGTCGCAGGTGTGCGCACCATCGCCGCGGGCGGTTCGATCGCGGAGCTCGCGCTTTCCCAGCTTGTGATCAACCTGCGGTATTCCCTGATGGGGATATCGCTCTCGCAAAATACGGACGATGATTTTACGGGCGCGAAACGAGCCGTGCTCGGCTTCGGCATCACCGATGAAATCTACGCGGTGGCCGTGAACCGGCCGAAACCGGTGTCGACCCGGTTCTTTCTCGGGCTGATGACGCTTCCGTACTTCGGATGGTCCCTCGGGACCCTTGCCGGAGCGCTGTTCGGAGGTGTGCTGCCGACGTCGGTGACGGAGGTCATGACGCTGGCGATCTACGGCATGTTCATCGCCATCGTGCTGCCGAAGGCCAAGGCAGAGACAGGTGTGCTGGTTGTGGCGGGACTTGCGTCCGCCGTCAGCTGCGCGCTGTATTTTGCGCCGGTGTTTTCCCGCATTCCGGTCGGATTTGCCATCATCATATGCGCTGTTTTGGCGGCTGTCGCCGGGGCTGTGCTGTTCCCGGTGCCGGAGATCGGAGGTGGCGGCGATGCATAACTTTTTCGTGTACGCCGTCGTGATGATGGCGGTCGCATATATCGTGCGCGCCGTGCCGTTCACGGCATTCCGCCGCAAGGTGAAGAGCCGCTTCGTGCGGTCGTTCCTCTACTATGTGCCCTACGCCGTGCTGACGGCGATGACGGTACCCGCCGCGTGGTTCGCAACCTCGTCCATCGCGGTATGCTCCTGCGGCTTGTGTGTCGCGGCATTTCTGGCGTACCGCGGATGCGGGCTTGTGACCGTGTCGCTGGGCGCCTGCGGTGGAGCATTTGCCATGTTATTCCTGAGTTCACTTATTTAAGTTCACCGGTTCAAGGTTACTGATTTAAGTCCACTCATTTAAATCCACTCAATTAAGGAGGATACTATTCCATGAACAGATCATTACGCAATCGTATCTGCATGCTTCTTGCGCTGGCGCTTCTCGCGTTCGCGCTGACGGCGTGCGGAAAGAACA
>CADBLW010000029.1 GCA_902795625.1 uncultured Lachnospiraceae bacterium
CCCGCAGCTTGTCGTAGGTTCCCTCCATAAAGGTCTGCCCGCCGAAGCCGGGGTTGACCGACATGATCAAGATCAGATCGACCTTGTCAAGGAACGGTCTCAGCACGGAAACAGGCGTCTCCGGGCGGATGGACAATCCGACCTTCACTCCCGCCGCGCGGACGGCCGTGACCGTGTGCATCACATCGCTGCATGCCTCGTAGTGCACCGTGATCAGGTCAGCTCCGCTCTCGACAAATTCTTTGATGTAGCGGCTCGGCTCCCGGATCATCAGATGTACATCCAGAAACAGGTCTGTCTCCTTGCGGATGGAAGCGAGCACCGGCATTCCGAAGCTGATGCTCGGCACGAACATTCCGTCCATCACATCAAAATGCAGCGCCTGCGCGCCGCAGTCACGAACACACCGGATCTGTTCTCCCAGGCGGTTGAAGTCCGCCGCCAGGATTGACGGTGACAACCAGTTCATCGAATATACCTCCCGTATTCCTTCGAAAAATCATGATCAAGTACGCCGCCGGCTTTCCTGCCCGGCGTGATCAAGGAATCACTTACCATCCTTCGCGCCCGGGCTGTCCTCATGCTTCGGCTTGCGGGAATAGATGATCCTTCTTCCCGAAAGCTCCTCAAACAGCAGCCGGTAACTTGCGTAGCGCTCCTTCGGGATCGCCCCGCTCTCCACCGCGCTGCGAACGGCGCACTCCGGCTCCTGCAGGTGGCGGCAATCCGGATAGCGGCACTGCCCGGCATACTCCGTAAACTCCGGAAAATACTCCCCCAGTTCCTCCGGCAGGATATCCGCCAGATACAGGGAACTGAAGCCCGGCGTGTCACAGAGATATGTGTTGTGATCGATGCAGAACAGCTGCGTGTGACGAGTCGTCTGCTTGCCCCGCTTGATCTTCTCGCTGAGCTCTCCGACCTCCATCGCCGCTTCCGGCTGCATCGCGTTCATTATGGTTGATTTGCCGACTCCCGAAGGGCCGGCAAGCACGGTCGTCTTACCCCTGAGCGCCTCCCTGAGCGCCTCCAGCGTCTCCGGGTTGCTTGCCTGGGTGACAAACACGCGCGCCCCGCAGTTTTCATAGATGCGGCACAGCTGCTCCGCCTCCCCAGTCTCTGCGAGGTCCGTCTTGTTAAAACACACAAGAACCGGCATGTTCTGCCGACTCATCAGGATCAGAAAGCGATCGAGAAGATTCGGATGGAACTCCGGTTCCCGAATGGCGCACACCAAAAGCGCCTGATCGACATTGGCGATCGCAGGACGCACCAGCTCGTTTTCGCGCGGAAGGATTTCGGCAATGTTGCCGGCTCCCGTGTCGTCCACCGTGATCGTGACATTGTCGCCGATCAGCGGCTGCATCCTGCGGTATCGCAATATGCCCTTGGCGCGGCAGAGAACCACTCCGGTCCCTTCGACATGGACCTCATAGTTCCCGCCTACGCCCTTGGTTATCTTTCCTTGGTATTGCTCCATATGCTCCGTGCCTCAGGTCTCCGGCGGCGGTTCCGGCGTCGGCGTATCGGTTGCCGGGGGCGGTGCCGGTGTCGGTGTTGACGTTGCCGGCGGCGGCTCCGGTGTCGGTGTCGGTGTTGCCGGTTCCGGCGTCGGCGTATCTGTCGGCAGCGGTTCCGGTGTCGGTGTCGCGGTCGGTTCAACACCGGCGCTTACGATCAGTTTGACGATGGAGCCCTTCTCAACCTTGCCTACGGAGGAAGCCGGCGACTGCGAGATTACGCGTCCGGCCGGAACGGTCTCGCTGTACACGCTCTCGGTCTGGTAGTTAAGCTTGTTCGCGATCAGCTGCGCCTTCGCGTCAACTTCCATCTGGCCAACAACATCCGGCACAGTGGTAACTCTCGAGTTGCCCTGGCTCAGTATAACGATCAGCGTGGACCCGAGCGGAAGCTTCTCTCCCGCCTTCGGCTGTGTATCAACAACGTGATTCTCCTCAACGGTGTCACTCTCAACCCAGTCGATCCGGACTGACAGCTTGTTGTCAAGCGTGGAGCGCACCTGCTGCTCCGTCCAGCCGCGGAAATCCGGGATATCGATCTGTTCCTTGCCGATACTGTAGGTGAGCTTCACGGAATCGCCTTCCTTGAGTCCCTCGCCTACTTCCGGCACCTGTCTGACCACCTGCCCGGAGACAGGAAAATCTTCATAGTACGTTTCTGCCGCCTCGTAGGTGATCTGCAGCTTCATGTCAAGCGCCTCGAGCTTCTCGATGGCGACATTGTAGTCCAGGCCCTTGTAACTGGGCATGTAGAAGATCTTCGGTGTCGGCGTGGTGGACGGCTTCGGCGTCGGCGTGTTCGTCGGCGTCAGGATCAGTCCCTTCGGCTCCGGCAGCTTGATGCCGCCGCTGACGATGCGGGTGATCAGGTAAATGGCGCCCACGGCAACCGCGATCACGAGCAGCACGCTCAGCGTGATGACAAACTTCTCGGTGTTTCCGCCCATAGTATCCAGGTCGTCATCATCGTCATCGTCATCATCCTCGTCGCGGCGACGGCGCTTCGCGGCAAGCGTAGCCGCAGCCTTCTGGCGGTTGGCCTCCTCGTCCTCGAACTCGTCATCGTCGTCGAAGGAATCGCTCTGAACCGCGACCTCCGCCTTGATCTCACTCATCTCACCCGGCGTGATCGGGCGCGTCTTTGCGCCGTCCAGCACGGTGGAAATCTTGACGAAATCACCCTCCGGATCGACGATCGCCTTCTTCAGGTCGGCGATCAGCTCGTTGGTCGTCATGTAACGACGCTCCGGCTTCTTCTGCATACATTTTTCGACGATCTTCTCAATGCTCGACGGCACGGTCGGATTAACCTCCGACAGAGGCTGTGCCTCGCCGTGTACATGGAGAAGCGCGACGGAAACCGCGTTGTCTCCGGTGAACGGCACATGGCCGGCAAGCATCTCGTACAGCGTCACGCCGAGCGAATAGATATCGCTGCGCTCATCGCTGAAGCCGCCGCGTGCCTGCTCCGGCGAGAGATAATGCACGGAGCCGATATTCTGTGAATAATTGTCAATGGTCGTCGTCTGCGACACCGCGCGTGCGATACCGAAGTCCGCAACCTTGACCTTGCCTTCCTTGGAAATGATGATGTTCTGCGGCTTGATGTCGCGATGCACCACATGGTGCTGATGCGCCATATCGAGCCCCATTGCGATCTGGATCGCGATGCCGACCGCCTCCTTGACATCCAGGCGACCCTTGCGCTCGATGAACCGCTTGAGCGTGATGCCCTCGACAAGCTCCATTACGATGTAGTGAAGATCTCCGTCGTCACCGACATCGAACACGCTCACAATGTTCGGATGCGTCAACCCTGCGCACGACTGTGCCTCGCCTCTGAACTTCGAGACGAACGACTCGTCGGCGGAAAATTCAGGTTTCAGTATCTTGATCGCGACAAAACGGTTCAGCCGGTGGTCTTTGGCCTTGTACACGTCCGCCATGCCGCCGGAACCGATCTTGTCCATGATCTCATAGCGATCCCCGATAAATGTTCCGGGTTTGATCATACCCATGCTGTTCCCAACCTTTCCGACGCCCGTGAAGGCGCCTTCCTGTGTCAAATCTTGATCAAAACCAGTGTGATGTTGTCCCTGCCCCCGTTCTCATTGGCCATCGTCACCAGTTTGTCTGCTATATCCCCTACATCCTCGTATTCGCTCACCGTCTTGAGCATTTCCGCTTCCTCCACCATGTCGGAAAGCCCGTCACTGCACAGAAGAACATAATCTCCCTGACGCACCCCGATCTGGTAGTAATCGGGGCTCACGACGCTCTGCGTGCTCAGCGCCCGCAGCACGACGTTCTTGTTCGGATGGAACCGCGCCTCCTCCTTGCGGATCTCTCCGCTGCGAACCATCTCCGCGACCAGCGAGTGATCCTGCGATATCTGCGTGATCGTCTCGTTGATCAGATACATCCGGCTGTCACCGATGTTGGCAACCAGCAGGTTGTCATTCGCGAGCAGCGACGCCATGACGAAGGTCGTGCCCATTCCCTCGAGCTCTTTCTGGCTCGACGCCTTCTCGATCAGATCCTCGTTCGTCTGCCGGATCGCCTTCTCGATCACCTGGATCGGCGTGCGCTCCCGGCTGACTCTCACGAGCTCCGTAAACCGGTCCACGCAAAATCTTGCCGCCACATCGCCGGCATTCTGACCGCCCATGCCATCCGCGACAATATAAAGGTTCGGCAGTAAGCCGACCGGACTGTCGCTGATGAAAAACATGTCCTGGTTCATGGATCGTTTCTTACCTTTGTCCGTCTTCCCGATCGATCTCATTCTTCTCCGCCTTCCGCTCCGATCCCGGCCTCATAATGGCGGCGAAGCTGCCCGCAGGCAGCGTCAATATCCGAGCCGAGTTCCCTTCTAATAGTAACATTTATTCCTTCATTTTCAAGCATTTTTTGGAATTGTAATACATTTGTAACAAGTGAGCGACGGTAGTTTCTCTCCCTCACGGGGTTCACCGGAATGAGATTTACATGGCAGTTCCGACCCCTGAGAAGAGCCGCCAATTCCCGCGCGCAGGAGGCCGAATCGTTGACCCCGTCGATGAGACTGTACTCGAAGGTAATCCGCCGTCCCGTCGTCTTGACATAATAGTCCGCGGCCTCCATCAGTTCCTTCACGGAATAGCTGTTGGCCACCGGCATCAGCTTCTTTCTAAGCTCGTCGTTGGGCGCGTGCAGGG
>CADBLW010000030.1 GCA_902795625.1 uncultured Lachnospiraceae bacterium
ACGAAATTCCGGAAAATAACCGCTCTCGGATCGGACACCGAATAGATCGCGTGGCCGATGCCGTAGATCAGTCCGGCATTGTCAAATGCCTCCTTGTGAAGCAACGCCCTGAGGTACGTTCCGACCTCGTCATCGTCCTCCCAATCGAGCACCTTCTCCTTCATGTCGGCAAACATGTCGACGACCTTCCGGTTGGCGCCGCCGTGCTTCGGTCCCTTGAGGGATCCGAGAGCCGCTGCCATCGCCGAGTACGTGTCCGTGCCGGACGATGTGACCACGTGTGTGGTAAATGTCGAGTTGTTGCCGCCGCCGTGCTCCGCATGCAGGATCAGCGCGGCATCTAAAACCTTGGCCTCCAGCTCCGTGTAACGGCTGTCCGCCCGAAGCATGTGCAGGATATTTTCCGCCATGGAAAGACCCGGTTTCGGCTTATGGATGATCAGGTCGCCGGACTTGCTGTAATACTGTCTCGCCATGTACCCGTAGACAGAGATCATCGGGAACATGGAGATCAGCTGCAGACACTGCCGCAAAACGTTCGGAAGCGATGTATCATCAGCGTTCGTGTCGTAGGAATACAGCGTGAGCACGCATTTTGCCAGCATGTTCATCATGTCCGGGCTCGGCTTCTTCATAATGACGTCGCGCACGAAACTTGACGGCAGCGAGCGGTATTTCGCCAGCACCTTGCAGAAACCGTCAAGCTCTGCCTTCGTCGGCAGCTGTCCGAACAACAGAAGGTACACGACCTCCTCGAAGCCGAACCGTCCGTCGGCCTTCGCGCCGGCGATCAGCTGTTCCACGTTATAGCCTCTGTAAAATAAGGACCCGCGGCACGGCACGCTCTCTCCGTCCACGATCTCCGTCGCTCGGATCTCCGAAATCTCCGTAAGCCCCGTCAGAACACCCTTGCCGTTTAAGTCGCGTAGTCCCCTCTTTACATCATAGCGCTCGTACAGCACCGGATCGATATTGCTGTTGTTCTGACACAGTTCCGCGTATGCCGTGATCTCCTTTGTAATTGCTGAATAATCGATTTTCTTTCCCGCCATAGGGCACCTCCTCCACAAAAAACACCCCGGTTTACAACAAAATGATATGTAATTATGATACACGACCGCGACATTCCGTGTCAAGGGAAATTGACTTTCCCCCGCCGCCGTGATACAATGTCAAAGCCGTTTCAGACGGCCATTGCACCTGTGGTGGAATTGGCAGACACGCTGGATTTAGGTTCCAGTCCGCGAGGGTGCAGGTTCAAGTCCTGTCAGGTGCATAAAGGAAAAAATTCCCCTGCATTGTAACAATGCAGGGGAATTTTCATTGCTAAATCCTGGTATCAGAAGTGACCGCCGCCTCCGCTGTGCGAGTGACCGCCGCTTGAGGTGTGGATGCTGCTGCCGCCGCTCGAACGGGTCTCCGTCGGGATCGGCGTACGTGTCACGTTGGAATACAGGAACATATCCGACGCTCTCGTAACGTTGAAGCTGCTCTTGTTGATATACTCCGTCGCCTCCGTGCGCTTGATCGCCGTGTTCATCGAGTTGCGAAGTTTCTTCGCATAGCCCTTGCCGAACAGAAGCGCAACACCTGCCTCAATGATGGAAAGGATCGTGAACTTCGTGCCGGACATCGGCTCCTTCGGCTTCTTGTACGGGTGGCTGTAGCTGTACGGTTCCTCGCCTGTCGTGGCTTCCTCGAGGAAGATCTTCACATAATCGAGAGTCTCGTCGAAGGCCTTGTAGTAATCGCCGCTCTTCAGGTAGCTGATAAATTTCGTCTCCTCCTTCATGAAGTCGAAGAAATAGTTATCAAACCACACGGCACCCTTTTCACAGCCGTTGAACCAGTAGTCACGGCCGTCCTCATCATCACACATGTTGAGGAAGATCAGAAGACCGTCCTCACCGAAGTGATACTTGCTGTTGATCCCCGTATCGTAGTAGTCATCGGTAAATGCCTCAAGCATTTCGTACTTCAGATCTTCCATGTTTACGACGCGGATGACAACATCAAACTCATATTCCTGACGGATTTCCTTGATGCGGTTCTCAAGCTTTTCCTTCTCGGAATCATCGAGAATGCCGTCCTCGTCAAATACGCGGGTCGCATCCGAACCGCCGTCCGCGGAAACGGACGAAAGAAGCAGGACCATGGCTGCCGTCAGGCACAGAAGGAGTATCCAAAAACGTTTCTTCATCGGAACACACCTCCTATCAAGGCCGTCAGAATGATGGCGATCGCGGCGATGATCCCGGCTCTCGTGTACATGGCCTTCTTGTATTTGCCCTCGTCAACCGGAAGTGTGCCGACCAGTTTGCCGGTTTGTCCGTTCATGGCAAATGTGTACACCTTATCCAGATACCGCGTCGTCAGGAGCCATACCGGGAACATGGCATACTTGATCGTTCCCTCGTGCGCCTGCACGCTGCGGGACTTCGGTGTGATCGTAACATAGCCGTTGACTGTCTGCTGAAAAGCGGACACCGTGCTGTTAATGACACGCTCATTGGCGCGCGGCAGGCTGCTCTTCACGTCAACGTCCGGCTTGTTCGCCACATAACCGGAAAGATAAGCCTGGTTGAAAGGCACCAGACCCGAGTAATCAAACGGTTCAATGGCATCCATGAACGCGTCGTCCATGCGCACGGATCCGTCCACCGGCACCTTCTCAAAGCGGAGCGTTCCGCTTCTCTGCAGGAGATAGTGATCGATCTTCGTGTTGTCATAGGCGGAGTCGCGCCATTTGGTGACCATTGTCGCATCAAAAGTCATATCCGCACTGGTTTCGCAGTCGAAGAGCCAGAACGGAACATAGATACCGGTGATCTCGTCCATATGGTTCGCCTCGGAGAACCGGTCGGGAAGAAGTTTCTTTCCTTCGTAAAATTTCAGAAGCGCCTTCTTCGCATCATCCTTCGTCAACTTGAA
>CADBLW010000031.1 GCA_902795625.1 uncultured Lachnospiraceae bacterium
GAACAAACGATGCGGTGTGACCGCATCTATCCCAATCCTTCGGCGGGGCCGTAGCGCCCCGCTGAAGTGGTTTCAGGAGGAAGTCTGTGAACGAACACGACAACACGGAAATGGTACGGACGAAAGAGAGTGCTGCGGTTCCCGCGATCGAGCTGGTCGGCATCACCAAATCTTTCGGCAAGGTTGTTGCCAACGATAATGTGAGTTTCCGCGTAGAGCGGGGAGAGATCCTCTCCATCCTCGGCGAGAACGGCAGCGGCAAGACGACTTTGATGAACATGATCGCCGGCATTTACTACCCGGACAGCGGCAAGATCTATGTCAACGGGGAGGAGGCCTCCATCGGCTCGCCGCGCGACGCGTTTGACCACGGGATCGGAATGATCCACCAGCATTTTAAACTGGTGGATTTATTTACCGCGACGGAAAATGTCATCCTCGGCCTCAAGGACGAGGGCCGCTATAACATCAAGGCGTACGCGGAGCGCGTGCGTGAGATCAGCGAGCGCTACGGTTTCGAGCTTGATCCGAACAAGAAGATCTATGACATGTCGGTTTCGGAGAAGCAGACCGTGGAGATCATCAAGGTGCTGTACCGCGGCGCGGACATTCTGATCCTCGATGAGCCTACGGCTGTGCTGACACCCCAGGAGACGGAGAAACTGTTCGCCGTCCTTCGACGCATGCGCGACGACGGCAAATCCATCATAATCATCACCCACAAGCTGAACGAGGTCATGTCGCTCTCGCAGAAGGTGGCCGTGCTTTGCAAGGGGCGCTATGTCGGTACCGTGGAGACCGCGAAGACATCCATCTCCGAACTGACGGAGATGATGGTCGGTAAGAAGATCAGCCTGAACATCGAGCGCAGCGAGGTGACGAACCCGGTCGACCGTCTGGAGGTGTGTGACCTGTGCGTCACGAACCGTGAGGGTGTGAAGGTGCTGTCGGACATCAACTGCACGGCGAGAGGCGGGGAAATCCTCGGTATTGCCGGTATCGCAGGCAGCGGCCAGCGCGAGCTTCTCGAGGCGATCGCCGGACTGCAGCAGGTGTCCGAAGGCAAGATCCTGTACGACAATCCGAGTAATAACAAGATCGAGAACCTGATCGGCAAGACACCGATGCAGATCCGTTCCCTCGGCGTACGTCTGTCGTTCGTTCCCGAGGACCGTCTCGGCATGGGCCTTGTGGGCAACATGGACATCATTGACAACATGATGCTCCGCAGCTACAACAAGGGCTCGGGCGTTCTGTTGAACCGTGAAGATCCCCGCGGCCTCGCGGAGACGATCATCAACGATCTCGAGGTCGTGACGCCGAGCGCCAAGACGCCGGTGAGACGTCTCTCGGGCGGTAACGTGCAGAAGGTCCTGGTCGGACGCGAGATCGCCTCGGCACCGGCGGTGCTGATGGCGGCATACCCGGTCCGCGGTCTGGACATCAATTCCTCCTTTACCATTTACAACCTTTTGAATGAACAGAAGAAGCTGGGGACCGCCGTCATATTTGTCGGCGAGGACCTGGACGTTCTGCTTGAACTCTGCGACCGTATCCTGGTCATCAGCGGCGGCAAGGTTGCCTGTATCGTGGATGCCAAGAGCACCACGAAGGAGGAGATCGGTCTGGCGATGACCCACGGCGGGAATTCCGGCGCAGCAAAGACCGATGCGGCCGATGCGGATAATGCGGCGGCCGAAGCGGTAACTTCCGCCGCGTCGGAGGCGGCGAATGCGGCCGAAAAGACAGCGGAAAATGCAATTGCCGAGGCCGAGACTGTGGCGGAGAATGCGGCAGAGGAAGCCATCGCCGCTGCAGAAACCACAGCCGAGAAGAAAATCAGCGCAGCCAAGACCGCTGTGGATGACGAAGTGGAAAAAGCAATCGCTGCGGCCGAGGCTGCGGCAGCGGCTGACAGCCATTCCCATCACCGTGTGAAAGAGCCGCTGATGCATATCGTCAAGAAGGAAGAGCTGCCGTGGCAGCGGGTATGGCTGATCCGCATCCTGTCCGTGGTGGTCGGTTTTGCATTGTGCGGCGTATTGGCGTTGCTCATAGGCATTTCCCCGGCGAAGATGTATGAGGCGATGCTGGACGGTTCGTTCGGAACGAGCAACCGTATCTGGGCGCTTCTCCAGGAGACTGTGCTGCTGCTCGGTATCGCGCTCGCTTTGACACCTGCATTTAAGATGCGGTTCTGGAACATCGGCGGTGAGGGCCAGGTGCTGATCGGAGGATTTGCCTCGGCATTGTGTATGATCTACCTCGGCGACAAGATCCCGTCGGTGCTGCTCATCTTCGTCATGCTGATCGCAAGTATCATGGCGGGTGCCATCTGGGCGTTTCTCCCTGCATTTTGCAAGGCATGGTGGAACACGAACGAGACGCTGTTCACGCTGATGCTTAACTACATCGCGATGCAGCTCGTGTCCTACTATATCCTCAAGGCGTTCCCGAAGAGCTCCGCCAACATCGGTATCATCAATCCGGAGACGGAGGCGGGCTGGCTTCCGAGGATCGGCGAGTATGATTATCTGCTGAATATTATTATTGTCCTCGTGCTCACCGTCGTGATGTACATTTATCTGCGCTACGCAAAGCACGGATACGAGCTCACGGTCGTCGGCGAGAGCGAGAACACGGCGCGCTACATCGGCGTCAACGTGAAGAAGGTTATCATCCGTACCATGCTCCTGTCCGGCGCGATCTGCGGCCTCATGGGCTGGCTGATCGTCGGCGGAACGGACCACACGGTGGCGGCCAACTCGGTGCGCAACCGCGGCTTTACCGCGATCATGGTGTCGTGGCTGGCTCATTTCAATCCGCTCTACATGTTTGTCACTTCGCTTCTGATCGCGTTCATGTCCAAGGGCGCGAAGGAGATTGCGACGATCCTGCACCTGAACGAGGCATTTTCCGATATTCTGGTCGGCATCATCATTTTCTGCATCATCGGAAGCGAATTCTTTATCAACTACCGCGTGGTGTTCCGTCACGGCAAGGGCAATAAAAACAGGATAGACAGACCGGAACCAAACCAAAGCGAAGCGGTTTCGGACAATGAGAACGACGATACCAAAGAGGAGGTGACGGAGCAATGATCGGATCAATGATCTCGGGATTTATCAGCAGAGCAGTCGTCCAGGGTATTCCTCTTCTGTACGGTTCGTGCGGTGAGATCCTGACCGAAAAATCGGGTCACCTGAACCTCGGTATCCCCGGCGTCATGTATGTCGGCGCCATGGGCGGCGTCATCGGCGCCTTCACCTACGAGACCAAAGCGACGGAGTTCCACGGAGGGATGGCAATCCTGATCACCCTTCTGTGCTCAATCTTAGGGTCGCTTCTGATGGGACTGATCTACTGTTTCCTTACAATTACGCTGCGCGCGAACCAGAACGTGGCAGGTCTGGCGCTGACAACCTTCGGCGTCGGTTTCGGCAACTTCTTCGGCGGTTCGCTTATCAAGCTCACAGATGCGGATGTACCTTCCATCACGGTGACGAAGACGAGTGAGGTATTTGCGCGCAAGTTGAGCATCGGAGGCATGCCCGAGGTGCTTTCCTACGGCTTCCTCGCATACCTTGCGGTGGTTCTCGCGGTGATCATGGCCGTCGTGCTTCGGAAGACGCGCGTCGGACTTCACCTGCGCGCCGTCGGCGAGAACCCGGCGACAGCGGATGCCGCGGGCATCAATGTCAACCGCTACAAGTACATCGCGACCTGCCTCGGCAGTATCATCGCGGGCTTCGGCGGACTGTACTACATCATGGACTATGCCAGCGGTGTCTGGTCCAACAACGGCTTCGGCGACCGTGGATGGCTCGCCATCGCGCTTGTTATCTTCGCGATCTGGCGCCCGGCACTAGCGATCGGCGGATCGATCCTCTTCGGCGGACTTTGCGTATGCCACTTCTATTTTGCGCAGATCGAGTCGCTGCATATCTCGATGGCAACGCAGGAGCTGATCAAGATGACGCCGTACGCGGTGACGATCGTCATCCTGATCCTGATCAGCACAAGACGCAAGAAGGAGACGCAGCCGCCTGCGCATCTCGGCCTGCCGTATTTCCGCGAAGA
>CADBLW010000032.1 GCA_902795625.1 uncultured Lachnospiraceae bacterium
AACACTTCCACGTTCCATGTTCCGTTCACATAGAAGGCGTACTCATTGTCCAGGAATTTCTGCTTTACGGTATCGTTGTTCATGTCGTACATGTTATACGCGAAATACCCTTTTTGCCCCATATTCCGGAAGAGATCAACCGCGTCGGCGATGGTGTTGTTGTTCCACGTCGCGCCGTTGTAATAAATGTCATAGAGCATATCCCTGCCGCCTGTGCGGAGCATGATGTACTCCAGATACTCGGTCATACACCACTGCTCACGACCGCTGCATCCGCATGGAGTGATCCCCGCCGCCGCGAGCTCATCACAGCACTTGAGGAACTCATCCCAGGTTGCCGGAACCTCAGTGTAACCGACCTTCGAGAGCACCTCCATGTTGGCAAACATAAGGATACTGCTCGTCTCGCACGGTGCCGCGTATAATTTTCCGTTCACGGAAAATGACTGCTTCATACTGTCGGGAAGCTTGTTCCCGTACACCAGCGCCGCGTCATCCATGTTGCACAGCAGACCGTCCTTTACCATCTCCATGAATCTGCTGTTCGGATTCAGCAGGAAAATGTCCGGCAGCGCGCCGAAATCAACCGCCGCGCTCAGCTTGGTCTCATACGTGTAATGGTCCATACCTTCCAGCTGGACAAGAATTTCCGGGTGCAGCTCGCGCATCTCATTGACGGCTTTGTCAAACACCTGCCAGTCGAAGTCCCGCTCTGCGGAATCCACCCAGATCGTCAGTTTTACCGGCTCCGGCGTCGGCGTCGGCGTAGCTTCGGGAACCCCCTCCGTAGGCGTCGGATCCTTCTCTCCCTCGGTCGGTGCCGGATCCTTCTGCTTCTCCGTCGGAGTTGCCTTTCCCGTCTCCCGGCTCTGTCGTTCATCCACATCAGAACCCGAGCAGGCAGAGGCGCAGATCATCATCACGAGCACCAGCAGCACCGCGATGAGCCGCATCGTCTTTTGGTTTGTCTTCATTTGTTCCCCCCATAATCTCCATTGTCCGTGTTCTTGAAACCGGACAACCCCTTCTCCGGGTGCATGCACCCTTACCTCGCCTGCTGAGCAGGCTGTTACCCCGTTCTTTCGCACCCTGCATTAAAGACGCGTATTTCGCGCCCTCGTGTCCCGCGTTAACCCCTTCCGGTCACGCGCCCTGCCACGGCAAACACGATAAATAGAACGATGTCCAGCACCACGATGGTGGAGCCGACCGGCGTTCCCGCCAGGATTGATATGAGCACACCGAACACCGATGTGATCACCGCCATAGTCGCGGCACAGACCGTCACGCCGCGAAAACTCTTGAACATGCGCATCGCCGAGAGCGCCGGGAAAATGATCAGCGCAGACGCGAGAAGCGATCCCACCAGATTCATCGCAAGCACGATGATCACGGCAGTGACCGACGCGATCAGCAGATTGTACGCCGAGGCGCGAAGGCCCGCGGCGCGTGCAAATGTCTCGTCAAATGTCACCGCAAAGATCCGGTAATAGTACAGCACAAACACAACGATCACCACGACGGACATCGCGAGGCAAAGCCACACATCCTCCGCTTTCAGCGTCAGAAGCGATGTCGAACCAAACAGCGTGCTGCACACGTCACCGGAGACATTGGTCGACGTCTTGAACACATTCATCATCAGGTAGCCGACAGCGAGCGCTCCGACAGAGATCATCGCGATTGCGGCGTCCCCGTGAATTTTCTTATTCTGCCCGGTCCACAGCAGCAGGATCGCCGCCACGATGGTGACCGGGAACACAAACCACAGATTGTTCGTCAGCTTCATCACCGAGGCGATCGCCATCGCGCCGAAAGCCACATGCGAAAGACCGTCGCCGATGAACGAGAACCGTTTGAGCACGAGAATAACCCCGAGCAGCGCAGAGCTCAGGGCAATCATAATAGCTACAAATAATGCATATCTCACAAAAGGAAATGAAAAATAATATGCTAAAGTCTCAAACATGGAGTCCTCGGTAAAAACACGCCGCAGCCGTATCGGCGGCCACGGCGTAATTACTTTCTTCACGAACCTTACATTCGCAAAAAAACGACTTTGAACAATTGACAAGGCGGTCGTTTTTTTGCTCATGTGGCGGGGCGGTAACATGCGTTCCCGCCCCTTGTGAGCGTCCCAAAAGAGTGTGAAAGCAAGCTTTCCAATCTTCCGGGATGCTCACAAGGTTCGTTCTTGTTATCCTTATCCGGTTTACAGGTCACAGTTATTAACCGTTCTCGGGAACGGAATGACATCGCGGATGTTGCTCATACCCGTGAGGTACATGATGCAGCGCTCGAAGCCGAGGCCGAAGCCCGCGCGGCGGGCGGAGCCGTACTTGCGGAGGTCGAGGTAGAAACCGTAGTCCTCCTTCTTCATGCCGAGCTCCTCGATGCGCTTAACAAGCTTGTCGTAGTCGTCCTCACGCTGGGAACCGCCGATGATCTCGCCGATGCCGGGTACGAGGCAGTCAGCCGCAGCCACGGTCTTTCCGTCCGGGTTCAGTTTCATGTAGAACGCCTTGATCTCCTTCGGATAGTCCGTCACGAAGACCGGCTTCTTGAAGATCTGCTCGGTCAGGTAGCGCTCATGCTCGGTCTGCAGATCGCAGCCCCAGTAAACCTTGTATTCGAATTTGTCGTTGTTCTCCTCGAGAAGCTTGATGGCGTCAGTGTACGTCACGCGGCCGAAATCGGAGCTCGCGACGTGCTGCAGGCGCTCGATCAGTCCCTTGTCAACAAAGCTGTTGAAGAAGTTCATCTCCTCAGGAGCATTTTCCAAAACATAGTTGATGATGTACTTGAGCATCGCCTCGGCAAGGTCGCAGTCATCCTTCAGGTCGGCAAATGCAATCTCCGGCTCGATCATCCAGAACTCCGCCGCGTGGCGCGTGGTGTTGGAATTTTCCGCGCGGAAGGTCGGTCCGAAGGTGTAGATGTTGCGGAACGCCATCGCGAAGGTCTCGCCGTTTAACTGGCCGCTGACGGTCAGGTTCGTGGGCTTGTTGAAGAAGTCCTTGGTGTAGTCAACCTTGCCGTCCTCCGTCATCGGAACCTGGTCAAGGGGAAGCGTGGTCACCTGGAACATCTCGCCGGCACCCTCACAGTCACTGCCGGTGATGAGCGGGGTGTGAACGTACACGAAGCCTCTCTCCTGGAAGAACTTGTGGATCGCGTATGCCGCGAGGGAACGCACGCGGAACACTGCCTGGAACGTGTTGGTTCTCGGGCGGAGATGCGTCATGGTGCGCAGATATTCGAGCGTGTGGCGCTTCTTCTGCATCGGATAGCTCGGGTCGGACGCGCCCTCAAGCGCAACCTCCGTCGCCTGGATCTCGAAGGGCTGCTTTGCGTCGGGAGTCGCCACGAGCGTACCGGACACGATGACCGCGGTGCCCGCGCCGAAATGGGTGATCTCCTCAAAGTTCGCGAGAGCGTCGGTGTACACAACCTGAAGCGTCTCAAAATAGGTGCCGTCATTGATCACCAGGAATCCGAAATTCTTCGAGTCGCGATTGCTGCGCACCCATCCTCCGACGGACACGCTCTTGCCGAAATAGTCTTCGCGCTGTCTGTACAGCTGCTTCACAGTGATCAAATCCATGGTCTTGTCCTCTTCGTGCGGTCGCCCGCACCTCTTTCTTTTCGATATATACGCATAAGGCTACACTTTTTTCGGA
Organism: uncultured Lachnospiraceae bacterium; assembly: GCA_902795625.1. GTDB lineage: Bacteria > Bacillota > Clostridia > Lachnospirales > Lachnospiraceae > ISDg. The sequence continues at coordinate 3,681 of CADBLW010000032.1, forward strand.
AAATGTCAAGCCTTCTTTGCCAGATATTTCTTCTCAAACTCGGCGATGGGCATCGGGCGTTCGAAGAGATAGCCCTGAGCCGTCGTGAAACCGCAGCTGTGCAGGAACTCTGCCTGCTCTTCGGTCTCCACGCCCTCGAACACCGCTTCCTTGTGAACCGAGGCGATCATGTCACACATGCAGCGGACATATTCCTGCTCGGTCTTGGACGTACCGATGTTCTTTAAGAAGTTGCGGCTGATCTTCACGTGGTCCACCGGAGCCGTGATCAACATGGACAGCGACTCGTTGCCGGAGCCGAAGTCATCGAGCGTGATCGTGAAGCCTCTGCGCTGCAGATCCTTGATACTGCTGCTCGCGCTGGACTGGTCTGCGGCAAGCATCGCCTCATTGACCTCGAGCTCGAGGAATTTGCCCTCGACGCCGTACTGCTCGGCAAGGCGGCTGATGCGCTCGTCAAATTTCGCGAAACCGGCGTTGTGCTTGGAGAAGTTCACCGAGATCGGGATCATCGGAATGCCCTTCTTCTTCCAGTTGCGGAGCGTCTGAAGAACGTTCGTGTAGATGCAGAAGTCGAGATCCGCGATGTGGCCGGTCTTCTCGAGGATCGGGACGAAATCGGCCGGGGAACGGTACGTTCCGTCGTCGTTGACCCAACGCGCGAGAGCCTCGGCGCCGATGACCTTGCGGCCTTCGAGGGAGAACTTCGGAAGCAGGAACACCTCGATCTTGTTGTCACGGATGGCGGTCTGGATCTCACCGGCGATGGTCTGCTCATAGGAGCGCTTCGCGCGGAGCTCGTCGGTGCAGATGCAGTACAGACTGTTCTGCTCCGCCTTCGCCTGCTTTCTCGCGAGGTTCGCGTTGTCCATCGCAAGTGCGATATCATGCTCGCCGCGGCGCAGGAAATACACGCCGTTGGTCAGCTGGATGTCGATGCCCGGGTACACCTTCGACTGGTGCTCCACAAACACCTTCGACCAGCTGCGGAGCTTCGCGATGACCTGATCCTCCGTCTGCCCGTTCACATAGATCAGGAAATAGTCAGAGTGAATACGGCAGGCAAAGCATCTCTTGCCCTTGCGGAGGAACATCGAACCGAAGTCCTTCAGGATGCGGTCGCCCGCAGGATATCCGAATTTTTCGTTGATGTACGAAAAATCATTGATGTCACAGTAAATGATCGCGTGCACGGGATCCATCTCCGGATCGGCGAGCACCTCCTGGACACGGCCGCGGAACGCGGTGCGGTTGTACAGGTTCGTGAGGCGGTCCGTCGAATTCAGGCGGTTGATGATCATTCGGTCGTTGCTGCGCTCCTTCTGGCGGCGGCGCTCCTCGTCGATGACCGTCAGACGGCCGTAGATATAGAT
>CADBLW010000033.1 GCA_902795625.1 uncultured Lachnospiraceae bacterium
CCCCGCTCCAGCGCCTCCGTCTCGTTCAGCTTGTGGCGCAGGAGGATCTCCGTGTAATCCTCGGGGATCATCATCGTGTCCGTGCCGCTCTTCTCCGAGAGCTCGCGGCCCGCCTCATCAATATACTCCGCGTTGAACAGATGCGCAAGATGGATCGTCAGCGTGCTCTTGCCCGTGCTCTCGCTGCCCATGAGCAGCACCTTCTTCGTGTAGTAGGGCCGGACAAGCTCCGGGAGCTGATCCCAGTGCGCGTACGGGTTCTGCCGGATCTCCGTGGAGCTGATCCCGTTTCTTGGGAAAATGACCAGCTCGCTCTCCGGGTAGCACACGTTCCAGAAGCTGTCCCTGCCGTAATCGCTTCCGCAAAATACGACGTCGATCTTCTTCCCGATCCTTCTCTTGATATCATCCGCGTCCTTCTGCCAGTATTCTCTCGTGTACTCCGCCTTGGTCGTCGCATCATCACTGATCGTGAGGATCGTGACATTGCCCACGTGCTTCGTCAGCTGATACAGCCAGCGGTAACGGATCCGCCCGTCGATCTCATCTCTCCTGCCGCCGATGCTCAATACAATGAACAGTTCCTTACACATCGACACGGCCTTCAGGATGCATTCCACATGTCCCATATGAAGCGGATTGAAGGATCCGCCGTACATTCCCACCTGATACATGGTTCTCACCTCACCGTATGATCTCTTTTGCTGCATTTTCCCTCATTTTGCGACTTCACAGTTTCGTCCCGATCGACTCACTTTGCGGCCTCATCCGTTTCGGACTGCCGGGCAGTCTTCTCTCTTTCGTTCCGGTTCGCCTCGCGGTACCACCGCACGAACATGATGACCGCGTTGATCAGGTAGATGCTCCACATGGCGAGCGTCGCGATCGTCTCACCGCCGTTCGCAAAATCCACTCCCCACATGATGACCGTGACCACATCCACCACGATCCAGAGCACCCACTGCTCCATCAGCCGCCCGATGGACAGGATCTGCGCCACCACCGAGACGACCGTGCTCATGCTGTCCACATACGGCAAGTTCCCGCCGAGCTTCGCCAGCAGAAATCCGTACAGCGCGATGACCACGCCCGTGGCCGCATAGACGAGCACTCCCTTTTTGAGCGGGAGCCGCTTCTTCACGACCTCGCCGGTGTCGTCGTTCATATGCTTCTTCCACGCAAACCAGCCGACAACGCCCATGGGCAGGTAGTAGAGCACATTCAGCATGACCTCGCCGTAGTATTTTGCGGAAAATGCAACAACGGCATACAGCGCCGCATTGACGATCCCGAACAGAAACGACGATCTCTTCCCCTTGCCTGTCAGGATCACGCACCAGACGCCCGTCAGCGCAGCGACCAATCCGATGATGTTCTCTCCCCAGTACAGGGAGAGCCCAAGGATTACCGCCGTCGCGAGCGCGAGCCACGCAACCTCCCAGCGCTTCCAACCGGTGACCTCACTCTTCAGATACCTCTTCAGTTCCGTCATATTGCCGCCTTTCCTTGCTTCCCCCAAGAACAAGCCGCCTTCTCATACAAACATTTTCCTCTTAATGCGTCGCAAAATTGAGAGTTCCCCACACTCTCAAACGATGATCTCCCCTCCGAAGCCGTCGCGGAGATGATCATCCGCATCGTACACCAAACCCCGGGAATATCCGTAGTCGCACATTTTCGTACTACGCCCGTAGAATTGTATAATTTCGCCTGTTTTCGTCACATAGACCCCGTCGCTGCAATGGCAGAATTCGTAGTCGTAAAATCCTCTCGTAAAGAGCAGTTCCGGGTCATCCTCCCGGATCACTTCCTCGTAGGGGATCGTCTGTTCCGCCGCAAAACCGTTGACCGGGGAGCAAACCATGAACCCGACCTTCGGGACACCGATGCCGGCAGCGTACTCCAGAAACCGGTGCGCCTCCTCCGGCGAATTCAGGTAATCCTTAAGAAGCATCGTGTTGAACACCCACAGATCCCTGTAGGATACACTCGAGACGATCTCCCTCAGTTCCTCGCTCCCGGGGATGTCATCGTTCCCGAACAGTTTCCGGTTCACCTCGTCGTCGTAGTGATGGCGGCTGATATGGATCGACTCGAGATGCACAAGGTCCCTGATCTCATGCAGCCGCCGAAGCCCGATCCCGTTCGTGGAAACGCCGACCTCCAGCTCGTATCCGAAGATGTCGTAGAGTATGCTGATGACCTCGCTCAGAAGCTTCACATCCGTGAACGGCTCCCCGCCGGTGATCTTCACTCCGCGGATGCGGTCCTCCTCCTTCAGCCTGCGCATCACCGCGGCAAATCTCTCCGTATCGATCCGCTGTTCCGTCTTCGTCCCCTTCGCCGCGCAGAACCGGCAGTTCCCCGGGCAGTATGACACGGGACACACGGAGAGCTGAAGCTGCACATTTTCCGGCTTCGGACGATAGTGAACGCCGTCCGGCGAACAGATATAGTTCTTCACACGGACCGGTTTTCCGAGAATGTCGATGATCTTCGTTCTGTTTTCGCAGGTTGCGCAGGTGTCGATGGTCATTTTCCGCCTCTTTCGTGTTATTTCCGGCCTCCGTCTACGTAATAGCCCGTAGGGAAGCTGATGTAATCAAGCTTGCTGTAGTAGGGGTTCGCGGCGGCTCCGAGAACACACCGCTTGTACACGTATCTCTTGCCCTCCGTCATCCCCTCGATGGCGGTGCGCAGGGCCTGAATATACGTCTCCAGGACCGACGCCCCGATTGCGTTCCCGCTCTCTTCGCGCTGCAGCGATTGCCAAAAATGGTAGCCGACGTCATACTCGCCGATGACATAGTATTTGCCGTCGACCAGGCGGGTGTTCCGGTCGTCGAACAAAAACACGGTGCTCCGGCATGTCTCAATGTTGCCGAGGTGGTTCGGCCGCTCTCCGTTCAGCTTCCTGCTCATCCTCTCCATCTCGGGATCCGGCGTCGGAAAACCTTCCTCGGGCAGCCTCTTCAGCGCCTCCTTCTCATCGGCCTCCTGCGAATCCGCAGGCCAGAAAATGTTCTGAAGCTCCGGTATCATCCCGAACGCGCTGTCGAAGATTGCAGGACCCTGCCGGACATCCCTCCGCGTCACAAACAACCGCTTAAGTCCCCGCGGAAGCTTGTGCGTTTTTCCCTGTCCGAACGCATCCGCGGTAAGATAATAATTCTTTTTGGACACCGGCAGCTCATACGAAAGATACCGGGTTCCACCGTCCCAGATGCTGTTGGTCTTCAGCCGCTGATACTCTCCCGCGCCGCAGACGATGACCTGCTTGACCCTCTCAAGCTTGTCGCAGTACGCAAACGCGCGATCGCCGACGTATTCCACCGAAGGTGCGAGCCCTACATACTGTAGATTACGGCATTCCGTAAACGCGTTCCTGTTGATCCGTTTGATCCCGTCAGAGATCACCAGCCCCTCAAGCCTGTGAAAGGCAAATGCCCCATACCCGATGGTGTGGATCGGCTCTCCGCCTATGCTGTTCGGAACGGTGACGATTTTCTCATCGCTCTTATAGTTCAAAAGCACCCCGTCATAAATGATGCATTTATCATCAAAGTACTCCGACATCGTTTTGTCCTTTCTCACTTTCTACTGTTTGCCGATCCTATGCTCCGTCAGCATCTGCCGACGTTCTCCTCCCGCACTTTGCGGTATCGGGCCTCCGCATCACGGATGTCCTGCTCCGTCAGCACGGATTTCGTCTTGAGCACGTTCTTCACATCCCTGAAGCCGTCGCAGCTGTACTCGACCAGATCAATGAATTCCTGCGGCGCCTTCTGCGCTTTCAGGATGTCCAGCAGCTGACTGAGCACCATCGTGTGTGAGCTGTTTCTCTCTATGATCAAAGAAATAAACTTGAGCAATTGATCCTTGTCCATGCTATCCTCCCTGTCCGGCGCGTTTCGTCGCGCCCTATCTTATTTATGATTTGATATTATCACTTTGATATTATGATGTCAAGTGGAAAATACCGCATGCGTAACGAGAAGGGTTCTTCTCTGACACAAAGCGTCGTAAAATGAACCTTTCTTTCCGGTGCACCTTTATCATCGCCCCGGCGGTACGGACTGAATTACATTTTTCACAAGTAAGTCCGTACCTGGCAGAATTCCGGTACAGACTAATTCACTTTTTTCACAAAAAGGTCCGTACCCGACCAACCGGGTACGGACCTTTGAACCTCACATACAGATATTCAATCCGCCAACATGCACTTGCTCCGCCGACGCCCTCTTCTTTATGCTACATCTCACTTTTTAAGTTACTTCGTCGTCGGATTGATCTTCAAGGCGCTCAGAGCGCTTGTGATCTCTTCCTTGACGGTCTGGTCGGCATAACCGAAGTCTACGATAACCTCGGTTTTATCCATTTCCTTCTTCGCGAAGAACTCCTCGAGACACTTCTGCCAGTTCTGGCCTTCGGCAAGCTCGAATTTCTGACCGTTGATCTGAACGTCGGTACCGTTGACGGTGATCTCGACCTTCTCCTTGTTCACTACGGCTTCCTGAGTGACCTCCGGCGTTTTGTCGTTATCCTTGTTGTAGTACTGCATTCCGCCGTACGCGCCGAGGCCGAGCATCGCTACCAAAAGAGCGGCAACCAAAGGCTTCTTGCTCCGGCTCTTCTTGCCTGTCTCCTGCTCAGGGTTCTGCCCGGGTACCTGGTTCAAATTCGTGTTTCCTTCCATTGTGCTCAGTTCTCCTTTCGCCTTTCATATTTTCCTTCAGTCAATAATTCCGTAAGGATCGCCTCAACCCGCGTGTAGACCCCGTAGTCCGAGTAGGCATCGATCAACACCACGGTGAGCGTGTCCTTATTTTTCTTTTTAACCTGATCCCGCACCTGTTCGAAGGCGACCGGTTCATCATCAATATACACCGTCTTGCCGATCACGGCAATATCAAGCTCGCCCTCGTTCGCGTATTTCGGCTGCTCGTTCGTGTTTCCCGCTCCGGTTCCGATGCCGCTTCCGCTGCCCTTGCCTCCGAGGCCGAAGCCGAACCCGATGCCCGACAGGAGGCTGAACAGCAACATCAGCAGCCCGAGCGCAAGGACGCCGAGCGTGATCCGCGCATATTTCAATTTCTTCGTTATCTTCTTCGGAAGAAACTTCGGAAGGATCCAGAACAGCGCCGCGAATGCCGCGATACAGAACAGTCCGACGTAAAACCATCCGACCAGACGTTTCTTCCAGGCCTCGATGACGGTGCCCCACATCGACAGGCCTGTCGCCAGAAGACCCAGTCTAGTAAACATCATCATACGCACTCTCCAATTCCCTGATGACAGCCGTGATCTCCTCGTAATCTCTCGTCAGGATACCTCCGTCCTCCCTGCTGATGGAGAGAACGATCACGGTCCTCTCCTGCTTGGCCGTGTCATAACGGCTTCCAAGCAAGTCTCGGTCGGACTTTTTCACTTCCTTGATGTATTTTTCCAGCGCCTCCTTGAGGATGGCATATGTGCTTCCCGCGGTTTTCTCCGTAAAATCTCTCTTCGCCAGTACTGTCTGGTCATTCCCGAGGACGCGCAGGTGGCGGTTCCACTCTTCGCGGTCCTCCGCATCGCCTGCCTCGTATGTGCAGGTGATGGTCACGATCTGAACACGGCTTCCGACCACGCCTCCCTGCAGGTCCTGAAGCTGCTGCTCGTATACCGCTATGTCGGCAAGCTTCTCGTCCGCCTCCTCCAGCTTCTGCTCCGCCTCCGCAACCCTTCGGTCGGCCTCCGCAAGCAGCTGCTCCGCCTCGGTCATCTTGCTGTTCGCGTTATCCTTTTCCTCCGCGCACTTGAACGCGTAGCCGATCATGACCACAAAGAGGAAAATAAAGATGACGTCCATGAACGAGGTCAGCTCAAACTGTGGATTCGGCGACGACGCTGTCGCCGGATTTCTTCTCTTCATTTGACACCCCTCGCTCGATCAGTCCTTGTTGCTGCCCGCCTTCTTGTACAGTTCCTTGCTCATCTTCTCATCCAGCCGCGCGAACGCGGAATCGATATCATTGATGACCCGGCCGGGTCCGATGGAATCCACAAACTTCAGCACGATCGTGCAGATCAGACCGAAGAAGGTCGTCCACATGGCCAGTCCCAGGCTGGACATCAGGGATGTGATCTCGATATCGCCGCTGCTGCTCAGGATCAGTCCGAGGACGGTTCCCAGCAGACCGAGAGACGAGAAAAGCGGCACCATCTGCGACCAGAAGACATATACGGAGTATTTGTTGTCGTACTCGTTTCTGGCTCTCTCAAGCTTGATGTTGTCGAATGTCGTCAGAACCGTCGTCTTTTCCTCGAAGGAACCCTCCGTGTCAAGCTTCTGCCCGACTTCCGACACTTCCCTGCGCGCGTCTCTCACTTCCTTGAGGATATCCGTGAAAAACTTCTTGTAATACCACAGAGCAAAAAAGCAGAACACGCCGAAGCACAAGATCAACGCGCAAAATGTAAACGTAATTCCCTCTGCCATTTCAAGCCTCCAGAAAAGTTTATTCGTCCTTTCGGACAACGGACCGCGGTCTGTGTTGATATTTTATTTTACCGCAGTCCGGGTGGTAATTCAAGAAAATGTCTGTATTTCAGCCGGCTATTTCCCGGCCTTGCTCTCCGCACCGGTCTCCTCCAGATACCTTTGATATGCCTCGTCGATGCGGCCTTTGAACGCGTCGTAATCCTCCCAGCGGAACGGGAAGCCGTAGAGTTCAGCCTTCAAATGTTCTTCGGAAAATGCCTTCACCTCATCCGGATACGTGCTCTCATAATACTCCTTGACGAACGGACGGGCCTTCTTCTTGATCTCATCCTCCATAAAATATCCGTCGCTTCCGCTCAGGAATTCGGAGGGAAGCATGGTGCGGCGCTTTATTTTCCCAAGGAGGCTCCTTATTTGCTTTGCCTCCTCTTCCTCCAAAGGCCCTTCCTCCTCCGACGGCTGATAAAAATTCTTCTCGATGATCCATGTCAGAAGGTACGTAAAATCATCGAAGGAGTAATCCCAAACCGCTTTCTCATCATCCTCTGTCAAAGCATCCGCGGCCTTTCCGTGCTGCCGGCAATACAGCTCGCGCGCAATGTCGTAGGTGTACCCCTTGTTCTTATACAGCGCCTCGGCAGATCGGGGCTTGACGGGGTCTGTCGGGTGTAGATCCTCCTCCGCTTTCTGTGCCTTGAGTTTTCTTATTTTCCGAAGCAGATGAAGGAACAGACATTCACCAAGCGCGCCGACAAGGAAAAGGATAACGAACCAGATAACCGAATGGTTGCAAACTGCCACAACAGCGAAGAAGAAAAACATGAGTGACAACACCTGGACGAACACATTTCCCAGGGAGTTCGAGGCAATCTCTCCCGCTAGTTTCTCGCTCTTGGTCGGCTCTTTGCCCTGTCTTTTTGCTTCCTCCTGTTCATGATCCTTTCTCTTCGACCACTTCCACAACGGGAACATCAAAATGACGGACACGACAAGGATCGTCCCCGCGATTATCGCGCCGACCGTTTTTCCCGACTTAAGCTGATCGATGAAAAATAACAGCGCCATGAACGCAACCCATCCCAACGGAAATAAAATCATACGCTCTCCCTCTCAATCGTAATGCAGAAAATCCACTGCCGCAAACGTTCGCCTCCCCGACGCAGGCTCACTGTCACTTCAAAAGCGGTGTCTCCGCCGGTCCCAGGTAGGATTTCATCGGTTCCCGGCCCTCCGGGTACACGACGACCTTCGTGAGCACCAGGCCGGGGCCAAGAGCATAAATGCTCAGCGTGTTGACGCCGGCGTTGAGCGCGAGGGTTGTCTCTGTGCAGCGGTTGTTGTCGAGCACGCCCTTAGCCCACACGAAGCTGCCGTCGCCGACACGGAAGCCGTCCGCGACCATGTTGATCTTGCGCATGCGCCCTCCGTTAGCCGCAATGCCCGCGAACAGTTCAGGAATTCGGCCTGCGGGATTGCTCGGATTTGTGTAAAGGCGGACTGTGTAGTTGCCCGCGGTCGGCACCTCAAACCGGTACGTGACCGAAGGCGCCTGCTTCGCGGAAAATACCGCATCCTGCGGAAAAGCCTTGACAGCCGACAGGGTCCTTCCGTAATCCGGCAGGATCCGGAACTCACCGGCCTTCGTATCGGTCTTGTACGCAAAATGAGCCGCCTCGATGGAAACATATCCAAACCACGAGAGCTCCTCGGGAAGCTCCGCTCCGCTCACCGGCACACGCACTCTTGCCTTGCCCGCGGCGGCGTACACGATGATCTCGGGGATCGCATTATCCGTGGTCTTCTGCGCGCCTGATTTACCGGCCCCTGTCAAGCCTTTCCCTGCCGCAGCGGCTCCGGCCTTGCCGGCCTCTGCCTTGCCGTCCGTTGCCTCACCGCAGCCGAGTCTGCTCCGGTCTACCGTGACCGTGATCTCCGCAAGCTGCTCCGCGCGGACGATACCCTCGGTGCGCGATACGGCAACGGCGTCGCTCGTAGTTTCGATGCGGAAGCGCACTGGCTTGGCGGATGCCGTGCTGAGGCGGATGGATGCCTTCGTCATCGCGGGATCGAGGAACGCCGGAAGCGTCAGCACGCGGGCGGTCCACGGCGTGCCCTCGGTGTGCTGGTCTGTGCCCGGCACCGAGACGATGAGACGCTCCTTGTCTGCCGGTTCGAAGGTGTGGATGATCGGATTGAGGCACTCCTCCTCGCACCAGTTATGGAAACCGATGTGCTCGGACATGCCCATGCCGTACCATTTTCCGTGATGGATCGTGTGGAGCTCCTCCGTGAGCTCGCGGTCGCGGTCCATGCACGCGCGGATCTCCTTCGCCAAAGCCATGGCATAGGTGCTGCCCATCGCGGCGTAGGCATGGTTCAACGTTGTGAGGAGCCACATGCGCTGGACGTTCAGGTTGGCCGTGAGCGGCAGATACACGAGCTCGTAGTAGCCGAACGCCGCCTCTTCGGTGATTTCCCCGCGCAGCTTCTCCGCCGCCTTCATCAGGCGGTCGCACTCCGCGAGCAGGTTCTCGCACTCGCCGTAGGCAAAGGGCGCGTAGATGTTGTCATTCATCGCCTCCGTGCGGCGGGCGCCTGTAATCTTCGTGTAACCGCGCAGCAGCTCCGCGATCTTCGCGCACTCGCGTCGCTCCAGAATGCCCGCAAAATGGCGCGCGGCAAAGCCCTTCGTATACCTGATCGGGCTCTCTGTGTCGCTGCTTCCGTAGCGCTCATAATCGTAGGCGAGATCCAGGAAATACGCGAGCGGGAACTCGTTGCTGAAGATATCGCCCACGTTGACGATCCAGAGCTCGCGGATCCCGTTGTCGTAGGCCGTGGTCATCTGCTCCCACACCTTGGGCAGGTAGGAGGTGTTGAACCACTCGTAGGAGATCGGATACCCGTGGTAATCAAAATGATAGTACATGCCGTAGCCGCCCTTGTGGCTGCGCATGTGCGCCGTCGGCAGCGTGCGGAGATTTCCGTAGTTGTCGTCGCAGAGCATCAGCGTGACGCCCTCAAGCTCAGGATCGTCCATCAGTCCCGGCGTCGTCTCGTCACCGTAGAAGTACGGCTCGACCTCCTTGTAGAGCGCCAGCATGCGGGGCACACTGTCGAGGTCCCGGTTCACATACTTGCGGATCAGGCGGTTCTGCGTCTTCAGAACGCTCCGCAGCAGGTCGATGTTGTCCGCAAGCGTCGCCTCGCGCCCGAGGATTGCTGTGTCCGCCTCGCCGCGCATTCCGACGGTGATGACATTCTCAAAACCGCCGCTGCGCTTGAGACCGTCCTCCCAGAAGCGGGTGATGCCCTTCTCGTTGGACAGGAAATTCCACGCGTCTCCGTACACGGAATCCTTGCCGCGCACATGGCTGTACTCCTCGCCCTGGCGGCAGCACGGCTCGTGGTGGGACGCGCCCATGACGACACCGAGCTCGTCCGCGAGGCGCGCGTTCTCGAGACCCGGTCCGTCCTCGGGAAATACCGCGGACCACATGGCGGGCCACAGATAGTTGCCCTTCAGCCGAAGCAGCAGCTCGAAGACGTGGGCGTACACCTTTGCGTTAAATCCACCGTAATTCCGGTTGCAGAAATTGCCGAACGCCGGCCACTCATCGTTGATAAAGAAACCGCGGAACCGCACCGACGGCTCCTTCGAGACAAAGTGGAAGCCATCCTCCAAAGCAAACTCCG
>CADBLW010000034.1 GCA_902795625.1 uncultured Lachnospiraceae bacterium
ATCCGTGAGAACGAGAAGTTCATCGGCTTTGTCAACGTTGTGAAGAAGGCAGGACGCCGCTTCTCCAACAACCTCGGCGAGTATGTCGACGGCGATATCCCCGAGTACTGCATGGAGTACACGAACGCGTACCGCGATGCTCTGATGGAGTCCATCGCGGAGACCAGCGAAGATCTCATGAACAAGTTCTTCGAGGGTGAGGAGTTCACGATGGTTGAGATCGAGAACGCCATCCGCTCCGGCGTTGCTTCCTGCGATATGATCCCTGTGCTGTGCGGTTCCGGCGTGCAGGCGAGAGGTACGTTTGCATTGCTTCAGGCAATCGACAAGTATTTCCCGTCGCCGAACAAGAATGTCATTACCGGTATGAGCCAGAAGACCGGGACGACCTTCTTCGCGGACTACGACGCGAACAAGGATTTTTCCGCGCGTGTCTTCAAGACCATCGCGGATCCGTTCATCGGCAAATTCTCCCTCATCAAGGTTTGCTCCGGCGTGCTGAAGTCCGATTCCGTGATCTTCAACGCGAACAAGGGCACTGAGGAAAAGCTTTCCCGTCTGTACGTGCTCAGAGGCAAGGAGCAGATCGAGGTTAAGGAGCTCTACGCGGGCGATATCGGCGCGATCGGCAAGCTGTCCGACACGCAGACCGGTGACACGCTCTCCACGAAGGCTAACCCGATCATCTACGATCCGATCAAGATGTCCGTTCCGTACACCTACGTTCGCTATGAGGCGAAGAACAAGGGTGATGACGATAAGATCTCGCAGGCTCTCGCAAAGCTGATGGAAGAGGATAAGACCCTCAAGACGGTCAACGACAAGGAAAATCGTCAGTCGCTCCTCTACGGTATCGGCGAGCAGCAGATCGATGTGACCGTGAGCAAGCTTCTTGCCCGCTACAAGGTTGAGGTCATCATCTCGAAGCCGAAGGTTGCTTACCGTGAGACCATCCGCAAGAAGGTTCAGGTTCAGGGACGTCATAAGAAGCAGTCCGGCGGTGCCGGCCAGTTCGGTGACGTTATCATGACCTTCGAGCCCTCGGGCGATCTTGAGACCCCTTATGTATTCGAAGAGAAGATCTTCGGCGGTTCCGTTCCGAGAAACTTCTTCCCGGCAGTTGAGAAGGGTGTTCAGGAGAGCGTCCTTGCAGGTCCTCTCGCAGGCTACCCGGTTGTCGGTATCAAGGCTACCCTGATCGACGGTTCCTACCATCCGGTAGACTCGAACGAAATGGCATTCAAGCTGGCTGCACGCAAGGCGTTCAAGGCCGGTATCATGGATGCTACCCCGATCATTCTCGAGCCCATCGCTTCGATGAAGGTTGTTGTTCCGGACAAGTTCACGGGTGATATCATGGGTGACCTCAGCAAGCGCCGCGGCCGTGTGCTCGGTATGAACCCGATCGCCGGCGGCAAGCAGGAGATCGTGGCGGACATCCCGATGTCCGAGCTGTATGGCTATTCGACCGACCTTCGTTCCATGACGGGCGGTATCGGCGACTACTCCTATGAGTTCGCAAGATACGAGCCGGCACCTTCGGATGTTCAGGCTAAGGTCATCGACGAGGCTGAGAAGGTTGAAGATGAGGAGTAACCGGTTTTCGGTTTTCTTTCAGGTGCACTGCCGAAAGGTACGTGCCTGCAGTAATGCGAATGTTGATACTTTTTACGGAGGGAACTGTCTTCGGACAGTTCCCTTCACGTTTGTCTGCAGTGGTTATCGTAACGGCGCTTCTGCGGCGTCGGACAGAGGTTTTTTACGGCAGCTGCGGCGGTTTTCTGCGGCGGCGTTTATTGACAACCGCGGGAAAGATTGTTACACTGTGAGAGAAGCATGGGCAGTATGCCTGTGCGGGATGGGAGTACGGTATGTTTCGAAGGTTTTATCCTGCGGAGATGGCCGAATCCTCGTATGACATCAATTACGAGGAGCTGTACCGGAAGGGGTACCGCGGTCTGATCTATGACATCGATAACACGCTCGTTGAGCACGGCGCCGACGCAAACGCGGAGGTAGTCGCGCTGTTCCGTCGTTTGAACAAGATCGGTTTCCGCATTTGTCTGCTTTCCAACAATAAGGCACCGCGGGTGCGCCGGTTTTATCGCGGAGCGCGTGTCAAGGGAGTCAAGCTTCACTACATTTTCAACGCGCAGAAGCCGCGCCGCCGCAATTATCTGAAGGCGATGGTGCTGATGCGCACGACGAAGAAAAATACTCTTTTCATCGGAGATCAGCTGTTCACCGACGTGTACGGTGCCAACCGCTCCGGCATTCGTTCAATCCTTGTCAAGCCGATCAATAAGGCAGAGGAGATCCAGATCGTCGCAAAGAGGAAACTCGAGCGTGTCATCATGCATTTCTACCGGCGCGACCGTTGGGAGAAGATGAAACAGCTCAATGTCGTTCTGATCGGGTTCATCGGTTCCGGCAAGACGAGTGCAGGGCAGATACTCGCGAAGGAGATGGGCTTTGATTTCATCGATACCGACAGTTATATCGAAGCCAAAGTCGGCATGAGCGTCTCGGAGATTTTCCGCACCAAGGGCGAAGAATACTTCCGCGATCTTGAGACAATGGCGCTCAAGGGCCTTCTGAAATCCGCCACGCACACGGTGATCGCGACGGGAGCGGGTATGCCGATCCGCGCGAAAAACCAGAAGATGCTTCGAAAACTCGGCACGGTAGTGTACTTAAACGGAGACGAGGAGGAGATGGTCAAGCGGCTTGAGCAGCTCGATCCGAAGGAACGGCCGATCCTTCAGGCGGAGACGACCGAGGAGGACCGCCGTCAGTTGTTCCTCAAGTGGAGATTTGTCTATCCGATGGTGGCGCACCGCACAGTCGACATCGACGACCGCACACCGGACCAGGTGGCGGATGCCGTCAGGGACGCGCTGTAAGCAGAAACGGCGCAGCAAGACGGACGCGGATCACAGCAGAGTGAGGCCGCGCATTTTCCAAACTACACACTCAATACACTCAATTACACGAAACCACATAAGGAGGACCGACATGCCTGCAGTTAAGACATTGCTGATCGTTAACGGACCGAACCTGAACATGCTCGGGAAGCGGGAGCCGGAGATATACGGACATGAGACCTACGAGGACCTTCAGAAATTCTGCCGCGCCGAAGCGCAGAAGAGAGGGTACCTTGTTGAGATTTTCCAGAGCAACTCGGAGGGAGAGATCGTGACGCGTTTAAACCGCGCCATGCAGGGAAACTACAGCGGCATCATCATCAACCCTGCCGCGTACACCCATTACAGCTACGCGATCTACGACGCGCTGCTGATGCTTTCCGTTCCGAAGATCGAGGTTCATCTTTCGAATATTTACAACCGCGAGGCGTTCCGCAGCAACAGCGTGACCGCCCAGGCGTGTGACAGACAGGTGTACGGCCGCGGCCTTGAGGGCTATGCGGACGCGATGGACCTGATCGTCATGATCACGGAAGAACGTGCTCGGGAGGAAAACAGACGATGAGATCATGGGAGCGTGCGCTGCCGATCCTGGCGGAGCATTCCGCGGACGCGATGATCGTCCGCGATATAGCAAACATACGTTACCTTACGGGATACACGAACGACACCGGCGTGCTCGTCATCACAAAGGACGGCTTCGCCGGACTGATCACCGATTTCCGGTTCCTGTTCCAGGCGAGATCGGAGGCGAAGGACTGCGAGATCCTCGATGTGGCAGGCACTTCATACTCGGAGCTGATCAGCCGGATCCTCACGGAGCACGGCGCGGCCAATGCTGCCTTTGAGCGTGACACGACGAAGTACGGCGAGTACGAGGCGATGCAGAATGCCTGTTCGCAGGAACTGATCCCTGTCGACAACGTGCTCATTGAACTTCGGAAAATAAAAACCGCCGACGAGCTTGCGAAGCTTCGAAAGGCGGAACACATCGGCGATCTGGCGTACGAGCGGATCCTCGGCGACTTAAAGCCCGGCGTGACCGAGCGTGAGATCGCTGCGAAGCTGACCTATTACATGTGCCTCGAGGGAGCCTCCGGGAATTCCTTTGACCCGATCGTTGCCTCGGGGGTGAACTCCTCCATGCCCCATGCCATCCCCGGCGCGCGGCGCCTGCAGGAGGGCGACTTCATCACGATGGATTTCGGCTGCATCTATGAGGGGTATTGCTCGGATATGACACGGACAGTGGTTCTGGGACATGCCGATGCGAAGCAGAAGGAGATCTACGAGACCGTCCTTCGCGCGCAGACCGCGGTGCTCGAGCAGATCCGCGGCGGAATGAAGGGGAAGGAGATCGATGGGATCGCCCGCACGATCATCAACGAGGCAGGCTATGAGGGCTGCTTCGGACACGGACTTGGGCACAGCGTCGGACTGGAGATCCACGAGCCGCCGTACGCGAATGCGCGCAGTGAGGAGATCGTACGCGCAGGCAGCATGATGACCGTGGAGCCCGGCATTTATGTCGAGGGCTTCGGCGGCGTCCGCATTGAGGATCTTGTGCTGGTCACGGAGGACGGATGCGAGAATTTTGCGCATTCCCCGAAGGAACTGACGGAGCTGCCGGTCGGGTGAGCCGGTTTCCTGCCGAAGGCGCGGTACGAGCGCAGGGCAGGCGGTTATACGGAATATGAAATCCCGGGAACGCATTTTACGAAGCGCCCGTGAAAAAATTGTTGCAAATATGCGGCAAATGGGATAAACTTAATTGAAGTCTTAGTTAGGAGGATTACCTATATGTTATCAGCAGGTGAATTCAGAAACGGCGTAACTTTGGAAATTGACAATGCCGTGTATCAGGTGGTGGAATTCCAGCACGTTAAGCCCGGCAAGGGTGCGGCGTTTGTGCGCACCAAGTTGAAGGATATCAAGAACGGCGGCGTCGTTGAGAGAACCTTCCGTCCGACCGAGAAGTTCCCGCAGGCGCACATCGAGCGTCTTGACATGCAGTATCTGTATGCAGACGGTGATATGTATAATTTCATGAACACGGAAACCTTCGATCAGATCGCCATGTCGGCAGATCAGGTCGGCGACGCTCTCAAGTTCGTCAAGGAGAACGACATGGTCAAGATGCTTTCGCATCAGGGTCAGGTGTTCGCCATCGAGCCTCCGATGTTCGTTGAGCTTCAGATCACGTCGACGGAGCCCGGTTTCAAGGGTGATACCGCTACCGGCGCAACGAAGCCCGCGATCGTCGAGACCGGCGCAACGGTTCTGGTTCCGCTCTTCGTCAACGAGGGCGAGGTCATCCAGATCGATACCCGTACCGGCGAGTACATGAAGCGCGTTTGATTTTATCAAAACGGATCGAGCAGAAGCCATCCCGCAGTTTGCGGGGTGGCTTTTTTATCGGCGGTTATTCACTCAGTTTATAAAAATATAAGAATTTTCCGGCGAAAAAGAGAGTTTGTTTCCTTGCAATCCTGCGTCGGGGAATTATAATTATACCAAACGGAGTGATATAAGTGCCGGAGTACGCGCATCGGACAATGCGGGCGCGGGGCACGGTCGGAGGAAACTATGGGAATTGTTCGGATCGTTGCGGACAGCACTTGCGATCTGTCCGCGGAGCAGATTGAGAAGCACCGGATCACCGTGCTGCCGCTGTGCATCGTAATGGACGGCAAGAGCTACTATGACGGGGAGGATACGACCCCGCAGGAGATCTACGCCTGGGCGGATGCACATAAAACGACCCCGGGAACGGCTGCCGTGACTTTTGAGATCCTGGAACAGCGGCTGACCCCGTTCATGGAGGCCGGAGATGATATCGTGTTCATCGGCATCTCGGAGGACATGAGCACGACCTGCAATGTGGTCCGCATGTTCGCCGAGGAGAAGGAATACAAGAGGCTTTTTGTCGTCAATTCCATGAATCTTTCTTCGGGGATCGGCCTGCAGGTGCTCAAAGCAGCGGAGATGGCGGAAAACGGAGCTTCCGCGGAGGAGATCGTCGAGACGGTCGAGGCGGCGAGAGGCCGCGTCCGCGCAAGCTTTATCGTGGATACGCTCACGTACCTCGCAAGAGGAGGACGCTGCAGTTCGGTTGCCGCATTCCTCGGAAACGCGCTCAAGATCCACCCGATGATCGCTGTCAGGGACGGGAAAATGGGCGTTGCGAGGAAGTACCGCGGGAATATGCACTCCTCGATGGAGCGCTACATGAACGATCTCCGGGAGGAGCTCGCGAACGCGGAGACGAAGAGAGTGTTCATTACTTACTCCATCGGCAATGATGAATTGCCGGTTCAGGCGAGAAAATTCCTGGAGGAGCTCGGCACCTTCGACGAGATCTGCGAGACACACGCGGGCGGTGTGATCTCCAGTCACTGCGGTCCGAGTACCATCGGCATACTGTTTTACGTAAAAGATTGAACAAAGCGGATTTTTCGCGGCTGTTCCATGCATAAAACTTGCGTGGACAGCCGCTTTTATTTGGCTTTTTGTTTGCTTTATTGCGAGAAGTATGTTA
>CADBLW010000035.1 GCA_902795625.1 uncultured Lachnospiraceae bacterium
CCGCCTCGGGAAGCGCTACAACGCCGCTGCCCTGCGCGCCACGGCCATCGACAGCCTGAGCGACTGCGCCGCAACGACGGTGGTTCTGATCTGCACCATCCTCGCGCACCTGAAGGGCTGGCGCATCGACGGTTACGCGGGCGTTCTCGTGGGCGGTTTCATCCTTTTCGCGGGCATCCGCGCAGCGCGCGAGGTCATCAACCCGCTGCTCGGCGAGCCGCCGGAACAGGAATTTGTCGAAAGCATCGAGCGTCTTGTGCTTGATTTTGACCCTGTGATCCTCGGCGTTCACGACCTCATGGTCCACGACTACGGCCCCGGCCGCCGCGTGATCTCGCTCCACGCCGAAGTCCCCGCCGAGGGCAACATCCTCGACATCCACGACATTGTGGACAACCTCGAACACAAGCTCTGCGAGGAGCTCGGCTGCGTCGCGACGATCCACATGGACCCCGTCGTCACCGGCGATCCCCGCGTCGACGAGCTTCGCTATCAGATCATCGACATCCTCGCGTCCATCAACGAGACCATCACGATGCACGATTTCCGCGTGGTCTTCGGCCCGACGCACACCAATCTGATCTTCGACATCGTGCTGCCCTTTGATTTTCCGCTGCCGGAGGACACCCTCCTCGCGGACATCGAGCGCCGCGTGCACGAGCGCATCGGCCGCAACTATTTCACGGTGATCCAGGTCGACCGCGCAGCCGTAAAATAGCCGCAGCGCCCGCATATCCTAAAAACAAAAATGCCTCCGGTAACCCTGCCGGAGGCGTTTTTTCACTAATTACGGAATCCCAAAATCCGGCGGACTGAAACCGAACTTCCTCCGCCGGATAAAGTTTTTACGAACGATTGCGCACACGGACGCAAGCGAAGATTCTTTTCTCATTGAACAGTTTTCATAACGGATAACATTGAAAGGAATAACGCGCTTCACCGAAACCTTGAACATAAACCGATGGATTCACACTTGTGAAGAGTTTTAAAAAAGGTCCGGGGCAATCGTTCGACGGATTGTGAAAGCATTCCGTCACTCGGAATACTCAAACGTCGCCGTGCTGTTGACAAGGTCGAGCGCGGTCTGCGCCTTCGCGAGACGGTCCGAGACCTCGTCGTATGCTGCCTGTGCCGCCTCGATGTCATAGTTGGCATAGCGGTAGTCGATAATGTTGGACGCCGCGCGGAAACCCGCCTCCACGCGCTCCTTCGGCAGGCGGCTCTTCATCTGCGCCAGACGGTTTCTGCAGCGCGTAAGCTGCGGAATGTACACGAGCATCGCGTCGATGGTCATTCCGAAGCCCGGCACCTCCGTCGTCGCGTTAAACACGTTGATGGCATGCTTCAGCTTGCGGATCTTCGCCGCGAGCACTTGCTCCTCCTCGCGCGTCTTCGCAAAATCATACTCCGGGCGCACGTCCTCAACGTCCTCGCTGATGGCCGCAACGAACACCTCGCTGGCCTGCTCACGCGAGAGAAGCGCCTCGTAGTCGTCGTTCATTTTACGCAGCACCTTCGCTGCCTCTGCTGATGTAAGTTTCATTATGTATACCTCCTCAAAAATTTCTCTCTAAACTATTTCAGGCTCCCGGCGATTTGTCCTTCGGGAGCCTTTAAGTATGTCACATGATACAGTTTCTGTCAAGCACTTATTTTCTGAGAACTTCTGCCTTTCAAAATAACTGTTTGATTACTCACGTTCTATTTGGCAATTCTTATAAAAGACAAAAAATCAATAAAAAATCAATATTTAATTGTTCTTGTAACATTGAGCGAGAAAAACTGAGTATAGGAGTAGGGAGGGATGAATGCATGACAGACGAAGCGATAATCGAATTGTTTTTTCAACGATCGGAGCGGGCAATTACGGAATTATCCTGCAAATACGGCAGTCTCTGTGCAAAAGTTTCGTGGAATATACTACACAATCAAAACGATGTAGAGGAATGTGTCAACGATTCTTATCTGGCCGTTTGGAACGCCATTCCGCCACAACGTCCGAAACCGCTGGTGACATTTCTGTGCCGAATAGTAAAGAATATTTCCATCAACCGCCTTGAGAAAGAAACTGCCGGCAAGAGAAACAGCGGGTTTACAGAGTGCCTGGATGATTGGCAGGATAAACTGGCATCCGATGAAAACCTGGAAGACAAGGTTCTTGCTGCAGAGGTTTCCGGTTATATTTCGGAATTTCTTAAAAAAGCCAATACTCTAGATCGCAAGTTATTTGTCCGCAAATACTGGTACATGGATTCTTACGAATCTCTTGCAAGGACAACCGGAATGCGGGAAGGGGCAATACGTACCAGACTTTCCCGAATGCGAAAAGATCTGAAACGATTCCTAAAGAAGAAAGGGGTGAATGTCCAATGAACACTGCAACCTGGATGTACGCAATGGATAGTATTGAAGATAGTCTGATTGAAGAAAGCGCGGTTGTAACACCGGTTAACAAACGTTTTCTGATGATTGATTTGCATCGCGTGGTAAAAATTGCAATTATCTGCACTTGCATCACGATATGTGTAGTATCGCTGGGGATCCTTGTGAAACACACAAAACAGTCAAAAAAGCAAAAGAATGAGTCACCCTCAACATCGGTAGACGAAATTGAAGGTACAGAGTATCTGATCTATGCCGCCACAAGCAACGATACTGAAACAGCTCTTGCTAATGCTCAGATCGGAACAGTTTCCTTGAGCACTCTTCTTCAAAAAGCATTGCAGGACTGCGGAGACGCCGACAATGTATTTGCCGTAGAAGTGTTGACGAAACCGCAAACTGACAGAAACCGGTTGTGCCGCGAACTGTTGAGCGATGTGGACTTTGATGAAAGCAACTTCCTGCAGACAGGTATCATTTTCCTAAAAAAACATCAGATTGAATCGCTGCAGTGTCCGGAAGATATCGCTGTACTTTTGAACCTGGCAGAGAAACCATAGAGTGAAACTCTTTTATGAAAGAAGGAGGTGATTGGATTATCACAATGCACGTATTGATTTTATCCCTTGTTTTTCAGTGTTCTGATTTAGAAGAAAGGAGTCGTTAGGAGGTGACAAACTATGAAAGACAATCGAAAGTTAAAATACGCGATCTCATTTTTGGCTTGTGCCGTTGTTGCGTTTTTGGTGGTTTTCGGAGTAAAAACGTTGGCAACGAAAAGTTCTGCAAGCGAGAAATCTGAGAATGAGGATGCGACGGATGCATCTGAATTGAAAAACATTTGGTATACCAACCCACCGAATTATGTTCGCGTTGGCGGAGTTCTGCAGCAAATCCGATCCGATGCCGAAGGCGATTATTCCGAATATCGGGTCGGCACAATTTCTGCTTTAGTGGACAGAGTGGAATGGATACCGATACCGGATGATATCCCAGTTGAAGAAAGCTGTGACAGAGTCATGCCACGTGCAATCTTGCCTTCGGAAGAAGGGGAAACAAACTTTGAGCCATATCTGGGGTGTGACTATGCGTATTGTGACGGAACATGGTATTTATACTACAACAGAAAATGGCGTCAGCTCGGGGCTGATTCTGCCGTATCGAAGCTCCCTTTATGCTGCAAGATTGACGGCCAACTCTATATGACCGGCCCTTATTTGCCGGCTGATACGGATTATTCAGACTATCGCGTGGGCAAAATCACATCCTATGTTGATCGCGTAAAGGACATCCCGCCTTCGGAAGACGGACAGACGAATTATGCGCCGTATCTGGATTGTGAATATGCCTGTGTAGATGGCAAATTATACCTGTTTTGTACGGAAAATGAAGGGGGCGGGTGGATGGAATTGAAACCATTTGATTATGAGCAATTCCAAACCTCTCTTAATCTGCTTAGCGAGTTAAATGATCAATAATGTTACCCTGACTTAGTTGCTCTGATGTGAACAAGGACCGTGTTTTCACGGTCCTTGTTTTTGAAATCATTTGTGAGTTTACTAACAAAACCTCCGTCTATTTTCCGGAAAATTTCTGCTTGATCTCCTCGTACTTGTCGGCGGTCATCAAAGCCGTCTCATCGGTGTCGCGGAGCTTTACGATGTACGTCCAGCGACCGTAGACCTCGAGCTTCCGGATCGCGTCCGTGCGGATGATGTAGGACTTGTGGCAGCGGAGGAACCGCTCAGGATCAAGCCTCTCCTCGATGGAGCCAAGCGACTGCGAGGTCAGGAACACCTCGTCCTTCGTGACGATCCTCGTGGCACCGTCCGTCCGCTCGATCATGATGATGTCTTTGGTATCGATCAGGTTGATCTCCTCCTTGCCCCGGATGATCAGCTTCTCGCACGAGCCTTCCGCCTTCTCCGCAGGCTTCTGCCCGGCGGCTTCCGTCCCCGCGCTCATGCTCTTGATCCGGTCGAGGGTCTTGGCGATCCTCGCCATATCAAAGGGCTTGACCAGATAGTCGAACGCATAGATTTCAAACGCGTTGGCCATGTACTCGCTGTGCGCCGTGGCGAACACGATCTTCACCTTGGGATCCACCTCCGTGATCGCCTTGGCGCATTCCAGGCCGCTCTCGCCGCCCAGATCGATGTCCATGAAGACAACCTCGGGGCGAAGCCTGATAAAGTCGCTGATGGCCGCCGCAAAATTCCCACACGAAGCTACGACAGTGCAACCTTCATTTTTCTCGATCATTTTCCCCAGGATGGTGCGGATCTGCTCCTCATCCTCGACAACCATTACCTTGATCATACCTTCACCCCGTAAATTCATTGCTTTTCAGTCTGTCACAACAGGTCACGCGACACTGTTTGTTCCTTCATTTTTCGATGCAAAATCCTTGCAGCGTCCGATGCCCCACAGTGCGATGAGCACCGCGATCCCGGCTCTCGTAAAATACGAGATCGGCGTGGTCACCAGTGTAAGCTGCATTGCGTTCGTACGTGCAAATGCGCTGAACGAAAAGGAAAGCCAGGTGTAACCGCCCTGCCACGTATCCCATATGCACGGTCCGATGTCCAGCAACAGCTCCAGCAGGAACCCGACACACGCAAGTCCGATCACCGGATACGCGAACAGCTTCGCGAACTTCTTTTTCAGCAGCATCGTAACGCCCATCGCGATCAGCAGCACCATCAACACCAAAGGAATGATGTACGTTCCGATATACGCAAGTCTGTACTGGTTGTTCCATTCGGAAGGGATGTCCCAGTACTCACGACCGAACTTGAGCTCACTCACGATCAGTCCGGTGTCGATCACCGCGCCGATCAGAAACATCAGGACGTTTTGCCGGAACATGGCGACGGTCAGCACCGCCAGCGCCACAACAAGGAATGTCAGCGCAAGTTCGTATCTCTTGGTATTCTGACCCGTATAGAGCTCCTTCATATAGTCCGCGTAGCTGCCCTCCTTGTAACCGTACGCATGGTTCTTAAGCGGCTCGATCAGCCATTCGTACACGAACGTCAGGCACATGATCAGCAACAGCACGCCGGCTGCAAACGAAAACTTTCTACCTCTGTCAGTCATCAAATAATCCCCCTTATCGACCGTCATTTTCTCATTTTTCGGTCTTCTTATCAACATACTCCAGGACACCGGTTCCGATATCATTCTTCATCTTGGTGTCAGCCTGGACATTCTGCATTTTGTAATAGTCAAACACTCCGAGATTGCCCGATTTCAGCGCTTCCGCCATGGCTCTCGGAACGTCCGCCTCGGCCTTGACGACCTCGGCCTTCATCTCCTGCTCGAGAGCGACTGCCATCGCGCGTCTCTCCTCCGCCTTGGCCTGGGCGATCTTCGTGTTCGCCTCTGCCTGCAGGCTCTGCAGATCCGCACCGATGTTGCGTCCGACGTCGATGTCGGCGATATCGATGGAGATGATCTCAAACGCTGTGCCCGAATCCAGGCCCTTGCTGAGAACCACCTTCGAAATGTCATCAGGATTTTCCAAAACATCACTGTGAGCGTTCGCGGAACCGACGGTCGTTACGATACCCTCGCCGACTCTCGCGAGAACGGTCGCCTCACCGGCGCCGCCGATCAACTGGTTGATGTTTGTTCTGACGGTCACACGAGCCTTAACCAAAAGCTCGATACCGTCCTTGGCAACCGCCGAGATCTTCGGCGTCTCAATAACCTTCGGCGTAACGCTCATCGTCACGGCTTCAAAGACATTGCGGCCTGCAAGATCGATAGCAGATGCCTGGTTAAAGGAAAGATCCATGCCCGCGCGCTCCGCAGCGATCAGCGCATTGACCACATTGTCCACGTTGCCGCCCGCCAGATAGTGCGCTTCGAGCTCGTTGGTCTTCACCGTAAGCCCGGCCTTCGTAGCCTTGATCATCGGAATGACGATCCTCGCCGGCTTGATGCGCCGAAGCTTCATGCCGATCAGCGAAAATACACTGATCTTAACGCCGCTGGCGATCGCCGAGATCCACATTCCAACCGGCACTACCGCCAAAAATACGAGCACCAGCACGATCACAATGATCGCAATGATCATCGGTGTTCCACCTGTGATTAAAAATGTACTCATGATTATGCCTCCTTGACAATAATTCTGTTATTTTTTATTTCCGTAATCGTTAAATCCGTTCCTTTTTTGATGTATCCCGATGTGAGGATATCCAGCGTTACTCCGTCAAATTCACCCTTGCCGGACGGCCGCAGATCCGTGATCGCGCGTCCCTTTCTCCCGATCAGATACTCCATGTCCTTCTCCTCAATAAAGAGGTTCTTACCTTGAAGATCCGTGTCGAGCTTGATCGGTGAATTGACCGTTCTGGAGCCGAATACGATGATGCTTATCACCAGCATCGCCACGATAACTACGATCGCGACCGCGCCTACCAGGATCCTCTCCGAGTTGTTCCGCCCGGTCATGAAGACTCCCGCCAGCGTGAACAAGATACCGCAGATCCCCGGAATTCCGAAGCCCGGCACATACGCCTCGACTCCGATCAGCAGGATCCCTATGATCAGTACAACAATCCCCAAAATCTGTATCGTTTCCATGGTCAACCTCCTTTCTCAAACTTCACCGTGAAAACAGTTCTGCTCTCGTCCGTTGCCAGTTCGATCACTCCTTTATTGTCCGACACGATACGCGAAACGATCGCGAGCCCCATTCCGTGGCCCTCCCCCTTCTTCGTCGTAAATCCTTTTCGGAAAATAAGTTCCTTAATCTCATCCGGTATCTTCGGGCCGTTATCCTCAACCTCGAACACGTAATTTTCCGCGGTCTCCGTGATATTGACCCGCACGGCCTTCTCTTCGCTGTCGCTCTCCCCCACAGCCCTTACGGCATTGTCCACCAGGTTCGAAAGCACCTTGCAGAGCTCCCAGTCCTCAATCCCGATGTCCTTCAGGTCGGATTTTACTTCGACTAAAAACTCGATCCCCTTCTCCTCGCATTCCGCCATCTTCGCCGCCATCAACGCGTTGATCGCCGGCTTGGACGTCTTGATCGCCTTCCCCGTCTTCAGGAGCTCCTTGTACACCTTCCGGAGATACTCATTCATCTCGTCGTACTCCTCGAGCTCCATCAGACCGTATACGATCTGCAAATGATTCAGGTAATCGTGTCTGTCCATCCTGAGACGGTCGTTCAGTGCCCCGAGATTTTCCACACTCTCGCGAAGCGCCTTATTCCGGCTCGTCAGCCTCATATAGCTTCGCAGCAGGATTACCAGGCAACCCGCCAGGATCAGAGACAGGATAACAAACAGCAACAAAACGAGCATTTTATCTTCCACAATACCCCTCCGTGATCACTTGCCCAAAGAATACCACATTTGCCGCACAGAGCAACCTCTGTTCTCTCAATTATACAAAAAAGAAACTGAAATGTCATTCGAGTTTGAAAAACTGCCCGGAAAATGCCCCGAAAACTTCCGAACCGTCAGTTTTGGCACGTGAAACAACATCGCGTGTGCGCGTGCGTATACGCATGAAACGTCCTCGCAGTCCCACGTGAAACACTGCCGCGGGCGCGCGTGCGTGTACGCGGAAAATACTGTACAAACGACTGGCGGGAAGGCGTCGGTTGTGGTACACTGTGTTAAGAAACGCGGATTTGAGTGGTTTTTACGGTGAATTATCAGCGACGATTGCGCAGACTGCGGCAATCGTTCAACACAATGGTTCGGGAGGGTTTACAATGATCGCAATCGTTACCGGCGCAAGCTCGGGCATTGGCTATGAAGTAAGCGCGCAGCTGCGCGACGCGGGATACACGGTCTACGGCATCAGCCGAAGAGTTGTTGCTCCGGAGGGCGTGACCGCCCTGTGCGCGGACGTCTCCGACGAGGCAGCGGTCCACGCCGCCGTTTCGGAGGTTGCCCGCCGCGAGGGCCGGATCGACCTGCTCTGCGCCAACGCCGGCATGGGCATCTCCGGCCCGGTTGAGTTCGCGAGCCCCGAGGCAACCCACAAGATCATGAACGTCAACTTCTTCGGGCAGGTCTACGCCGCCCAGGCGGTCCTCCCGTACATGCGCGCGCAGCGCGGCGGAACCATCGTCTTCACGAGCTCCGTTGCCGCGCCCATCGCCATCCCCTACCAGGCCTTCTACTCCGCCGGCAAATCCGCCATCAACTCCGTCGCCCTCGCCCTGCGCAACGAGGTGCGCGAGTACGGCATCCGCGTGAGCGTCGTCATGCCCGGCGACTCGAGTACCGGTTTCACGGACGCGAGGGAGAAGCAGCATCAGAGCGGTGCAGCTGCGAAGGCTTCATCCGAAGCCGCTGCCGGCACGACCGAAAACGAGGCATATCCTCACTGCGACTCCGCCGTCGCCTCCATGGAGCGCGACGAGCGCGGAGGCATCCCTCCGGCCAAGGTGGCAGCAGTCATCGTGCGTGCCGCACGCAAGAAAAACCCGGCGCCTTTGTATGTCGCCGGGTTCAAATACCGATTATTGCTTGGATTGTACAACCTTCTTCCCGCCCGCGCCGCCGTATGGCTGGTAGG
>CADBLW010000036.1 GCA_902795625.1 uncultured Lachnospiraceae bacterium
GCGTTTGACAACGTCGTGATGGTCGACTCGGACACCGAGGGTGTGACATTGACCGCCGGCGGTTTCAAGAGTACCGACACGAACGTGTTCGCAACCAAGTTCGAGAACGGCCAGGTGTGCTTCCCGGAGAACTGGAAACACGGCGCAGCGGACGGCAGCGAGCCCTTCGTGCTGAAGGCTGAGTGCCGGTCCATCCTGCTTGCGTACAAGAAGACGACGGAGAGCAGCTTCGGCGAGGTTGAGATCCTTGTGGACGGCCAGGTTGTGAAAACCGTGAACGGCAAGGAGGCCGGTGGCTGGAACAACCCGTACACCCTTGTTCTGCTCAACGAGGATGAGGTCGGGGAACACACTCTCGAGGTGCGCATGGCCGCAGGCAGCGAGGACAAGGAGTTCACGATCCTTGCCGTGGGTATCGGAAAGTAATCGGTACAGGAAGTTCGCGGTCCCGGAGCGTGTATTGAAAAGCACTGAAGCAGGACTGTTTTGGTGAGGTTTGAAAAAGGTAAAAAATATTTACAAATAGTACTTGCTTTTTTGAAAAAGGTGAGTTATAATCACGTCACGCTGTTGAAACATTAACCAATTTCGTTGATTTGTTTTTCAAGGGTGACTGAATAATGAAATAATCTTAAGGACTGTTGTAAGCGGATGTAAAAGAGAATGGTTGCCGTGAGGCATACCATGTCTGTTGGGCATCATTGCACAACGGTCCTTTTTGTTGTGCCGTACGCACCTTGACAATTGAATCCGCTGATGCACGGACGTACCGACCGGGGAAGCCACGCGATGATATGAGCGGGCCAGGGAAACGCACCGCAGCAGACAGCGACATGCAGCAAATGGTTTGTTTTTCAGAAAGAGAGGCGCAGCACATGACAGATTATTTGAAGTACACCACCGGAAATCTCAACAATGCAGCCGCATTGAAGTTTGAGAGGACGAAGAGTGACTACAGGCGCATGAACATGCTTAATCAGGTGAGCGAGCGGTTTCTTCATTCCGCGGTCATTCTTCCGGAGGGTGAGTTCCTGGGCGTTCAGCTTTCTGTGACCGGGAACTCCGAAATGGGTTGTGCAGCATTTTCCGGGCCGAAGACCGAGGCTTCCAAGGAGGATTTCAACTGGATCTTCCGGGTGTTCGGCGAGGCGGATGATACCGCGGCAGCAACCCTGCGGGATGTGTTCGGGGAGAACCGGACGGTGTACAGGCTCACGTCGATCGAGGGCGGACCGAAGGATATCGAACAGAGGAAATCCGGTCGTTACGAACGTTACGATCCTTACGACGATGACCTCGGCGAAAGCTTCGTGATGAGTTATTTCCGGGACATGTTCAACCTGTTGAGACAGGAGGACGCGGTAGTGCAGATTACCGCGGCCGGCGTTTCGGCAGGAACCGGACGGCACGGGATGATACTGATCAGCCTGCCCGGAAAGATCCCGCTTCGGCTGGAGGCACTCATCTCGCTGGCATTTCCGCATTTTGCGGTAGAGGAGATCGGATCGCCGACGGACAGTGAGGATGCTTTTCCGTACCTTTCGGACAGAAGCTTTACGGAAGGGATGACGATGTTCCTCGGGGCGCTCGGGGCGCAGGAGGAGACGCCGGGGAAGGCGGAGAAGCCGGAAGAGAAAGCGGATGATTGGGACGACGGGTTCGACAAGGAAGACTTCTGCATCGACGACGATGAGGACAGCGGTGAAACCGGAAATGGCGGAACGGACGGAGACGACGGCAAGACCGGAGGAGAAGCCGGAGACGGCGGAGGAGAAACCGGGAAAGACGGCGGAACCACCGGCAAGGACGGAACGACCGGAGGTGACAGTGAAACAGGAAAGAACGGTACGGACGACGGGGATGGCAGGAAACCTGTCTCGGTCCGGGAACTGAGGCTTTCGTGTGGGGCACTGAATATTCTTCTGCAGGCCGGGATTGACACGGTGGAGAAGCTTGAGGAATTGAGCGATGAGGACATGCGGAATTTGAAAGGCATCAGCCGCAGCCGTATGAATGAGATCCAGGAAAGAATCGAGGAGTACCGGAGAATGCCACAGACGGTCCTTCTGCCGAAGACGGATAAGACGTACGCGGAACAGCTCGCGGAGCTGATCGGACTCACCGAGGTGAAGAAGCAGGTCGAACGGATCACCGCATTTGCCAGAATGAAAAAGGCGATGGAGCAGGACGGAAGAAAGGGCCTGTCGGTGGCGATGAACATGGAGTTCGTCGGAAATCCCGGAACGGCCAAGACGACGGTCGCCAGACTTGTCGCCGGGATATTTTACGAGAACGGACTTCTGGAAAGCCGGGAGATGGTGGAGGTCGGACGGGCCGGGCTCGTCGCGCGCTACGTCGGGCAGACGGCGGATCTGGTGAAAAGCGTGTTCCGAAAGGCAAAGGGAAAGCTCCTGTTCATCGACGAGGCATACTCGCTGGTCGACGAATGGGAAAATTCCTACGGCGATGAAGCGATCAACACCATCGTTCAGGAGATGGAGAACAACCGGGAAGATACGATCGTAGTCTTCGCCGGGTATCCGGACAAGATGGAGAAGTTCTTCAACAGAAACCCGGGCCTGCGGTCGAGGGTTCCGTTCCGGGTCAGCTTTCCGGATTACTCGGCGGACGAGATGCTGCAGATCACAGGTTACGAGGTCGGAAAGAGGGGCTTTTCCATGACACCTCCCGCGAGGGAGCGGGTGCTGGAGCTCTGCAAAGAGGAACTCGGGAAACCGGATTGCGGAAACGGCAGGTTCTGCAGGAACCTTGTGGAAAATGCGATCCTTGAGTACGCAACAAGGGTTTTCGGTCCCGGCAAGGAGGACACGAAGCCGGATTACATTTTACGAAAAGTCGATTTCGCGGAGCCGGAGCCGAAGCCGGAGCAGGAGCCGGAGAAAGTTGAGGAAAAGAGAAGGATCATCGGGTTCGTGGCATGAGCCCGTTGAACAGAAGAAGGACTATCGGGCTTGTCACATCAAGCCGTTGAACAGAAGAAGGATCATCGGGCTTGTCACATCAAGCCGTTGAACAGAAGAAAGCCGCTGCAGGAGCAGCGGCTTTCTTGAAGTCCGATGTGGACGGATCACTTGGATTTTCCTTCCAGAACGACGGTCGTCACGCTCTCGCCGGGAAGCTCGAGCAGGCGGTCGTTGTTGAGGACGCCGAGGTCTTTGTAGAGCATGTCGGCGGTGTAGCCCTCGGTAAATACGGACTGGTAGCACTGCGAGCCCGTGATCTCATAGTTGTCGAGCGGGAGTTGTACTTTCGCGGCCTCCGCGTTGTTGTTGAGAAGAACGAGGACAACCTTCGAGCCGTCGGGGCTCTTGTAGCCGCTCAGGCGGACACCTGCGGCGGGAGTGAGGTTAGCGTCGATGCGGATGTAACCGGGGCGGATAAACTCCGAAAAATGACGCATCGCGTAGTAGTCTCCGGTCACCATGTAGCCCTTCTCGGAAGCGCCGTCTTTGAAACGCGTGCCGCAGATGATCAGGTTGCCGCAGTCGATACCGTCCAGCGCGCTGCCGGTCCATACGCCTCCCCAGAAGATGTAGGCGTTGAGGTTCTCATGGATCAGCGAGTTGTTGATGACATTGGCCGTCTCGAGGGCGGTGCCGCGGTAGAACTCGGTCTGCCATTTGCGGGCGCCGTAATCCTTTGCGAGGGAGGTAACGCCTCGGAAGTTCATGAGGAACGAATCGTAGTTGCAGGAGTTCGGATCATCGGAGGACTCGCCGCCCAAGTAGAGGTGGTGACCGATGACGCTGACGCTGTCCGGCTCCTCCGCGATAATGTTGCGCAGGTAGGCGCGCAGCTCGGTTGGCGCTACCGTCATTGTCTCGGGAGCAACCATCTGCGGAGTGTCCTCACCGTAGGAGTCGCGGAAGAGACGGTAGGTTGCAAGGAACGCCTTCGCGTAGGAGGCGAGGTTTTCATTTTCCTCGGGAGCGAACTCGCAGCCGTCATAGCTTGCCTGATAGTCGCACTCGTTCTGGATACTCACATAATCCACCGCGATGCCGGCTTTGCGGTAAGCATCCACGGCTTCCTTCCACCAGGCCGCGAACTCGTCATAGCAGTACTGGCCGTTCTCATCCTTCTTCAGGGTTCCGTAGCCGTTGATCGTGTTGTTGCTCTTCAGATCGGCCGTAGGAGACCAGCTGGAATACAATACAGTGACATCCTCACCGCGCTCAGCAGCGCGCTTTTTCGCGGCGTCGTAGTAGCGTTTGTTCGTCAGTGCGGAAGAATTAAACGTGCTGTAACCGTACTCATTCTTGAAGCGGAGGATCGTGAAACCGGCGTCCTTGAAGAGAAGATCAAAAACCTCTTCGTAATGCTGTCTCCGGAAGATCATGTCGGCGTACCACGTGAAGCCGGCGCCGAAGCCGTCGATCGTCTGGTGCGTACCGCTGAGGTCCAGACTCAGCTGGCGGGCATCGGGGTCGATCACCGGGCCGGAGGGCGTGGGGGACGGGGTTTCCGTGGGAGTCGCGGACGGCTCCGAGGGAGTCTTGTTCGTATCATTCCCGTTGCAGGCTGTGAGCGTGAACACGGCCAGGATCACAAGGCAGAGGATCGTGAGAGCTCTGCCGCGGAGGATCCGTGACGGGCGACTTTTCTTAAGAGATGAATTCATGGCATTTTCCTTTCGCGCATTTCGCATCGCGTTTCCGGCCGGAGCCGGGGCTTTCTCTGTCAGTTGGCAGGCGGTGCGGTTTTGATCACAAGCAGTATAGCAAATAACCCCGCGTTCGGCAACTGTCTTATTTTCCGTGTGAGCTGTTGCCGGTGCTTCCCGGACAGGCTTTTGCTGCATTTTCCGAAAGAAACCTTTTACTTTTGTTGACAAACTATGATATAATATGCAAGATAGTGGAAAAATGTGCTCATCGCGCCGCAAAGGTGCGGTGATATAGAGAAAAAGGAGACTGACTGACGCATGAAAGGACCTGTTGCGCCCAAAGACCCGACCCGACAAAGGGCCAAGATTTATCTGATGCTGGAGGATCTGCTGTACACATCCCGCAAGGCGCCGAGCGGCGACCGGTACGCGGAGATGATCTTTCTGGAGAACCGCGTTGCGCAGAATCTTCAGCTGATCTGCCCGGAACTTCCGGAGGAGATGGGAGCGAAGCTGCAGACAAGCGCGGGATTCCGCGAGATGGTGCACAGCATCGGAATTATCGTGGACAGCACGGATGAGGCGGACAGGGAGCAGGAGGTAACCTGCGAGCTGCAGCACTATGCGACTACGGACCGCTACAACGACGGCACGCGCATGGTCATGGATACATGTTGCGACGGCGCGGAGCGGGTGTTTGAGCTGTCGGAGTTTGACTTCCGGGAGCATGATGATATCCTCGGAACCTTTTTCCTCTTCTCGGAGAAGAAGGACCTTCGAGTCAAGGTGACTGTGATCTTCTATCTGCAGGACGGGTATGATGTGCCGGAGCCGCAGTTGGACGATCCGATCGACTATGAGTCCGACGCATACCGTGAGATGATCAGCCACTCGCTTGTCTCGATGGGCAACACCCACCGGCTGCGCGCGGCGATGGAGAAGGCGGAGCGCGGCGAGGATGTGACGCTTGCGTTTATCGGCGGTTCGATCACGCAGGGCGCGGGAGCGAAGCCGATCGAGACGGAGAGCTACTGCTACCGGGTGTTTGACCATTTCCGGAACACGTACGCGACGGATCCGGAGAAGGTACACCTTGTGAAGGCAGGCGTCGGCGGAACACCGTCCGAGTTCGGTCTGGTACGCTATGAGCGCGACGTTCTCAAAAACGGAACCGTGCAGCCTGATATTGTGTTCATTGAATTTTCCGTAAACGATGCCGGCGACGAGACCGAGGGCGTGTGCTTTGAGAGCCTCGTCTCGAAGGCGTACAATCAGCCTGCGATGCCGGCCGTGCTGCTGGTGTTCGCGGTGTTTATGAACGACTGGAATCTGCAGGATCGCCTTGCGCCGATCGGTCTGCACTATGCAATCCCGATGGTGAGCGTGAAGGACGCCGTTTCGCCGCAGTGGGCGAAGGGCGAGGGCCACGTGATCTCCAAGCGCCAGTATTTCTATGACTGCTACCATCCGACCAACGACGGCCACCGTGTGATGGCCGACTGTATCAACCACCTTCTGGAGCAGTCGCTTGCTCACGTCGAGGTGGAGCCGAAGTGGCCGAAGGACAGCTACCTCGGGCGGCCGTATGAGAACTGCTTTACGGTGACGCGCGACACGGTGGATTCCTTTGCGGACAGCATCTCGGTGGACGCGGGTTCCTTCACGGAAAATGACCCGGTAACCCAGTACGCGGAGATGGATTACGATGCGTTCGGAACGCCGCAGTTCCCGATCAACTGGATGCACGCGGAGGGCGATGAGCCGTTCGTCATCCGGACAACCTGCCGGAACTTCTTCCTCACATACAAGGATACCGGCGAGGCTGACTTCGGCACCGCTGTGGTTGAGGTCGACGGCAAGCCGTTCAAGGAGATCGA
>CADBLW010000037.1 GCA_902795625.1 uncultured Lachnospiraceae bacterium
AAGCACATCCCATCTGCCGACCGCCAGTCTTCCGGTCTTCAGCACCAGAAGGCAATACTGCTCGCTCTTTGGGTATCTCCGGTCCGCAAAGGACTTGAAATGCCCGATCTCCACGACGTGATCGCCCTCTTCCTCCTCCTTGAAATTAATCCTCCCGATATCTTCATCCTGAAGGCACTCGGAGAGGTCATACCGGCCCAGAGAATGCCACTTTGCCACATCCTCTGCGGGCACCGTGTCCGCGGTCCCCCGAATGAATTGACCGTCCGCCCTTTTTTTCCGATCATCCTTCGGGTTCCAGGAGCCTCCGGTGAGGCGTCCGTCCCTAAGCTCCAGAAGACAGTACTCCCCGTACTCCGGCATATCTCCGTTCTTTACATCATGAAATGCGTTAAATACCAGCACCAGATCTTTGTAATCGCATCGAAACATAGTCTTTCCTCTCCTGTCATACGGTGCCGCCTCATAGCCGGACGGGCTTTTCCCCATTGTACCACAGGACAGTTTTCTTCACAAGGAATCATGGCGGCATTCCCTGCACAATCCTCCGTGAGAGCCCCGAACCATTCTTTTTGACCTCACCCGCTGATATGTGGTACAATACACACATACATCCCGGGAAAGGAGACGCTCCATGAAGAAGATTGTCATCGGTATGGCTGCAGAAGTGGACGCTGGGAAAACGACGCTGTCGGAAGCCCTGTTGTTTCATGCCGGCGCGATCCGGTCCATGGGGCGCGTCGACAACCGGAATACCTTCTTCGACACGCGCGGGGCCGAACGGGAACGCGGCATCACCATCTTCTCAAAGCAGGCGATCCTCTCCCTTCCCGAGACGACGATAACGCTGATCGACACCCCCGGGCATGTGGATTTTTCGACGGAGACCGAGCGTGTCATGAACGTGCTCGACTACGCGATCCTTGTGATCTCCGCGGCGGACGGCATCCGGGAGCACACCGAAACGCTCTGGCAGCTTCTCCGTCATCACAACATCCCCTGTTTTCTGTTCGTCAATAAAATGGATCAGCCGGGCGCCGACGAAGAAGCGATCTTAAAGCATCTTAAGTCGCGCCTCTCCGACGCGGTGGTCAACATGACGCACCCCGACCCGGAGGATCTGAGCCTCCTGAACGAGGGGCTTTTGGCGCAATATTTGGAAACCAATACCGTGGATGAGGCGCATTTTCCGAGGCTTATAAAGGAGCGGAAAATGTTCCCCTGCTTCTTCGGGTCCGCCCTGCGGGACACGGGTGTCACGGAGCTTCTGCAGGCACTCTCCGCGTTCACTTTGATGCCGGAGTACCCGGAAGCTTTCGGCGCGCGGGTTTTGAAGATTACGTATGATACAGACCGCACGAGGCTTACGCACCTGAAGATCACCGGCGGCACCCTCTTCGCCAAGGAGACCGTTCCGGACGTAGGCAAGATTGACCGGATCCGTCTGTACTCCGGCGAGCGGTTTACCGTTGTGCCCTCCGTCTCAGCCGGGGATGTGTGCGCCGTCACCGGCCTTACGGACAGCCGCGCCGGGGATGTGTACGGTTGTGAAAAACGCGCCGCGGAACCGGTTCTCGAGCCGGTTCTTTCGTACCGGATTCTGCCTCATAACATGGACAGCGTTAAGCTTCTTCCGCTGGTCCGCCGGCTCGAAGAGGAGGACCCTACGCTCCACGTGCTCTGGGAGGAGGCCACCGCAGAGATCCACATCGAGGTCATGGGTGCGGTGCAGCTCGAGATCCTGCAGCGCGAGCTTCTTGAGCGCTTCGAGGCGGAAGTCACCTTCGACGCAGGCAATATCGTGTACCGAGAGACCATCGCGAACACGGTGGAGGGCGTCGGGCATTTTGAGCCGCTTCGGCATTACGCGGAAGTACATCTGCTGTTGGAGCCGCTGCCCCGCGGAACCGGTTTAGAGTTCCGGACCGACCTTTCGGAGGACCTTCTCTCCGGAAACTGGCAGCGTCTGATCCTCACCCATCTCGGTGAAAAGCGCCACAAAGGCGTGCTCACCGGCTCGTATCTGACGGATGTGCTCATCACGCTGGTGGCAGGACGCGCACACCCCAAACACACCGAGGGCGGCGATGTCCGGCAGGCTACCTATCGGGCAGTCCGGCAGGGTTTGATGCAGGCGGAAAATGTTCTCCTCGAGCCTCGGTATGCCTTCCGCATCCGCACCCCGGAGGAGTCTCTCGGGCGCATAATGCACGCGCTTGACACCTCGTATGCGGATTTTACGAGGGAAGCCGACGAAGATGATCTCGCCGTTCTCACCGGACATGCGCCGGTGGCCACCTTCCGTGATTTCGCGTCGGAGATTCCCGCGCTGACCAAGGGGCGGGGACGGATCTCCTACCGCGCGGACGGCTATCAGGAGTGCCACAACCCCGAGGAGGTTATCGCAGCGCGCGGATACGACCCCGTGGCGGACCTGCGGAATCCGCCGGGCTCCGTATTCTGCGCTTCCGGGGCAGGATTTCCCGTGCCCTGGGACGAAGTATTTTCCTACATGCATCTACCGTCCGTTCTGGCGGAAGCTGAGCCTGCCGACGAGGTCTCTCCGGAGCGTCGTTCAACGGAATCCTTAACAGAGACACTGGACCTTGCCCTGGGCACCGAGGAGATCGATGCCATCCTCGCGCAGGCCTCTCATGCCAACGCAAAGCATAACAAAAAGGCCCCGGTCAGACGACCGGAGCCCAAGCTCTATCGCGGTACGGAAAATGTGCAAAATGCAGGCCCTGAGTGCCTCCTCGTGGACGGATACAACATCATTCACGCCTGGGACGACCTCCGGGAGATTGCCGAGATCAACATCGACGGCGCACGTGGGAAGCTTCTGGATATCCTGTCCAACTACGCCGCTTACCGCGGCATCGAGGTGATCGCAGTATTTGACTCCTACCGCGTTCCCGGCCACGCCGAGGAAGCCTCCCTCTACCAAAACATCGGGGTTGTCTTCACCAGGCAGGCGGAGACCGCCGATGCCTATATTGAGCGATATGCGTTGCAGCACGCCCGCAAGCGCCGCATCTACGTCGCCACCTCCGACGAGCAGGTGCAGATCGGAATCCGCAGCGCCGGCAGCTACGTCATCTCCGCAAGGGAGCTGGAGGCGCTGATCCGGGCTACCGAGCAGGAGATCCGAGACCGCTGATCGTACCTCGAGGTGCCAAAACCTACAAGAAGAACCAATTCATCAGCACCTTGTCCAGAAGTTTTGCCTCGAAGAGGCACAGCAACAACGGAAGCACCATCACCAGCACACTCCCGACAACGGCGAAGATAAAGCTTTTTACTTTGCGGATTATCAGGACCGCCACGGCGGAAGCAATCAGCAATCCCGCCAGACGTTTCAGGTATACGAGCACCGTAACCCCGCGGATGGACCATCGTGTGGACCAGCCGGAAAAATCCCGAACACTGTATGCGGCGTCACGGATTCCCGTAAGGTTACATCCTGCCTGCACCTGCCACAGGTAACGGCCGTAGATCAACCCGAAGATGATGAGAACAGAAGCGA
>CADBLW010000038.1 GCA_902795625.1 uncultured Lachnospiraceae bacterium
GCGACGGGATTCGAACCCACGACCTCTGCGTCCCGAACGCAGCGCTCTACCAAACTGAGCCACGCCTCGATTTTTCGCGTGCTTTGACATTATGCAACAAAAAGCCCGGATTGTCAATCCCTAAAAACAAAGAAAACGAAAAAACACGGGGCGTGTCCGCCGCCGAAGAAAACAGGCATCGGAAAATGTCTTCCTGCGACATCTCCGGTGCCTGTATTTTTCGGGTTTTCAACTGCTCACGCCCGCCGGGTTTCCACTGCAGGGCTACGCATTACTCGGCGTAATTACCCCACTCCCAGTAGACGGAAACCTCTCCCTCGACGCCCTCGGGCACAAGGTAAATGGTGATCTCAAGCGGCGTCAGCCACACGGAATTCGACTTGAGCGTTCTGTCGCCGAACCGCTCCTTCAGCTTGGCGTCCAGCACCGGGATCTTGCTGACATCATATCTCGAGCCCTCGCCGTAGAAGGTCGCCCAGGCTTCCTTCGTGGTATTGAGTTCACCTCTCACTGCCGCCGCGATCTCCGGATCCTTTCCGAATTCCACGTACGCATCCAGCAGCTCCTGCAGCATCGCCTCGTCCTTCGCGACCTTGCCGTCAAAGGAATCCAGCTCATACTGCGTGATATAGTTTATTCTCTCGGTGTATTCCACACCGAGGCTGTTCGTGGTCTTCATGGACTCAAACTTCTCCTGCGCGGCAGAAGGAACCGAGATTGTTGTCGATCCGATCTCGGAAAATGTGATCGCCCATTCGGCGGTCTTCCCGCCCGTCGTAAGGTGGAACACGATCTGATCAAGGAAAACACCGTTGTAGGAAACCTTGAGCTGCGGTTCCCCGAGCATCGGCAGCGTATCTATCGTCTGGTCTCCTAAATAATACCGCAGTCCGACAAAGTCACTGTTTACGAAATTCTTGAAATTCTCGAGCTGCTCATTCCGGATGACGAACATGTCCGCGCCGTCATCTGTCTTATGATACCCGAAGGTCTTCTCCAGGTACTCGTCGGTACAGAAGGATGCCAGCAGTGTGAGCAGCGAAGAATTTTCCGGGACAAGCTTCGCAGGCCAGTCCGGGAACATATGCGCATACGCGCTGACAAGACTTTGGAACCACGCGGCCCCGGGCTCTCGGAGATTACGGATGATCGGGTACATGTACTTCGCGTCCTCCGCGCCGATCGCCATGTAATCGTAGTTCATCTTGCTGTTGCCCCACCAGGTGGACATGTCCACGCCGCCGTGCTCCTGCAGGAAGACATACTTATTCTCCTTGGAACCGTCCTCCCAGGTATCGGCCACGAACATCAGCTCTCCCTCATCGCTTGAGATCAGCCGGATCTGCTTCGTCCGCGTTTCCTCCTCATCGCCGTTCATGCCCTTCATCTCGGACGTCACGGTCACACTGCCCTCGGCAAATGTGTTTTGCAGCGCCGTCAGGAATCTCTCGACCGCCGTGCCCTCAAGCCGCTCAGGCTCCTCCGTCGGCTTCGGCGTCGGAGTTCCGTCCGTGGCCGCCTCCGTCGTCGGTGTCGGCGCCGTCGTGGGCGTCGGATCATTGTCCGTCGTGTTTTTTCCGCAACCGATCGGCAACGCGATCAAAAATACAGCCAATACTACTAAAAGAATACGTTTCATGTTACACCCCCAAGAATCATTACACAAAGAAACCACTGATAAAATCAGTATTTTTCTAAGTATAACACCTAAATTTACCCAGGTCAACTGTATTTACTCATTTTTTGTAAAATTGTGTGCGGTTTTTCACTGCAAACGCGATCAGCCGCGCAACGGTCACTGCATGAAAAACGAGGCATCCGAGATGCCCCGTTTTAATACTTGGTTATTAGGAAAATGCTTCCCTCGTCACTCGTCCTTCAGCCCCGCGAACAGCCCCATCAGCTTCGTGCTGCGCTCCATGAACGCCGTCATGTCAGCGGGCTCCAGCGGCCCCTGGGACAGTCTTGCAAGATCGTAGATCTGCGCGCACAGAAGCTTGCTGTTCTCCGCATCCGCGTTCTCGCTGATGTACTTCACGAGCTTGTTGCCCGCGTTGAGCACGAGCGTCGAATCGTCCGGCATTCCGGCCTGCGCCATGCCGTACATCTTCATCATGTCCTGCATACGGCGGCTCTCCTCCGACAGCGTGATCATCGCAGGGATCGCCGCGTTCTTGAGCTTCTCCACCTTGACATCGAGCTCGCTGTTGTCGAGTGCCTTGCGGAAAATGGTGGTGAGCGACTCGGTCAGCGTCTTCAGCTCCTCCGCGTCCGCCTCGTCCTTCAGCGTGTCCGTCACGTCCGCGTCAATGCGGCGGAACGTCACGGTGTCATTTTCCTGCTCCAGCTGCTGGATGAAGGGCTGGTCGATCCGGTGAGTCATGATCAGCGCATCCACACCGTTCTCACGGAACATGTTGATGTACTGGCTCTGCTGCTTCTCATCGGTCACATAGTACACGACAGTCTTCTCAGGCTCCTTGTCCGCGTCAGCCTCCGCCTTGGTATCC
Source organism: uncultured Lachnospiraceae bacterium (assembly GCA_902795625.1). GTDB lineage: Bacteria > Bacillota > Clostridia > Lachnospirales > Lachnospiraceae > ISDg. The sequence continues at coordinate 2,511 of CADBLW010000038.1, forward strand.
TGCGCGCCGTCAGCCTTCTCGTCAGCCTTCTCGTCAGCCTTCTCTGCTGCTTCCTCTGCCGTCTCCGCAGTCTCCGCCTCGCTCTTCGCTTCCGCGGTATCGTCCTTCGCGCCGTCCTTCGCACCCTTCGCCGCCTCAACATACTCCGGCAGCGTGATGTACTTGCCGTCGATATCCTTGTAGATCAGGAAATCCTTCATCTTCTCGCGGAACTTCGCATCCCTCAGGCAGCCGTACTTGATGAACGGGCAGATGTCGTCCCAGCATTTTTCGTAGTTCTCGCGGTCGGTCTTGTACATGCCCGAGAGCTTGTCCGCGACCTTCTTTGCGATGTAATCGCTGATCTTCTTCACAAAACCGTCGTTCTGCAGCGCGCTTCTCGACACGTTCAGCGGGATGTCCGGGCAGTCGATGACGCCCTTAAGGAGCATCAGAAACTCCGGGATGACCTCCTTGATGTTGTCCGCGATGAACACCTGGTTGTTGTAGAGTTTGATCGTTCCGTCGAGGCTGTCGTACTCCGTGTTGATCTTCGGAAAATACAGGATGCCCTTCAGGTTGAACGGATAATCCATGTTCAGATGGATCCAGAACAGCGGCTCCTTGTAATCATGGAACGTCGTGCGGTAGAACTCCTTGTACTCCTCGTCCTTGCACTCGGAAGGCGTGTGCAGGAACAGCGGGAACGTATCGTTGATGGGCTTCGGGCCCTTCTTTTCCTTCTTCGTTTCGGCCTTGTCCTCTGCGTTCTCACCCTCAGCGGCCTCGCCGTCAACCTCCTTCGCCTTGCCGTCGGCGTCGACCTCAGCGTCGATCACCTCAGGCTCCTCGACGGGAGCGGGCTTTGTCGCGTCCTCGAAGAAGATCGGGACCGGCATGAACGAGCAGTATTTTCCGAGCACTTCCTTCACGCGGTACTCGTTGGAAAACTCATAGCTGTCCTCGTTGAGATACAGCGTGATCGCGGTGCCGCGCTCCGTGCGGTCGGAGTCGCTCATCTCGTAGTTCATGCCCTCCTCGGACTCCCAGTGCACAGCCTGTGCGCCGTCCTTGTAGGAAAGCGTGTCGATGGTTACCTTGTGCGCGACCATGAACGCGCTGTAGAAGCCGAGACCGAAATGGCCGATGATCTGATCCTCGCTTGCCTTGTCCTTGTACTTCGCAAGGAAATCGGTAGCGCCGGAAAATGCGATCTGATTGATGTACTCCTTGACCTCATCCGCGGTCATACCGATACCGTTGTCGATGACCGTGAGCGTCTTCTCCTCGGGGTTTGAGCGTACGATGATCTTCCACTCGTTGTCGTCCGCGATCTCCGCCTCGCCGATCAGCGCGAGCTTCTTTAATTTCGTGATCGCATCGCAGCCGTTTGAAACAAGCTCTCTCAGGAAAATGTCGTGATCCGAGTAGAGCCACTTCTTGATGATGGGAAATATATTTTCCGAATTGATGGACAGATTGCCCTGTTCTTTAGCCATGATATGCCTCCGTTCCGTCCGCCGCAGCAGACCGGTTTTCGTATGTCTGATCGTCGGAATATACCCTGTTTTCGGTATGCTCTTTCCGACCTTTCACAAGTATACTCCCACCCGTTATGTTTGTCAACGAAAAATTAGCACTCATTTTGTCTGAGTGCTAACAAGTGTGTTTTGTATCGATGAATGAGCGCCTTTGATGCACCGTGTTTACCGTGGTTGAGTTGGCCGCAGGGATTGTTTCCGATACCCCTATCCGAGCAGTTCCGCGGCCGCTGCAAGGTACTCTGCCTCCGTCCGGCATTTGCGGATGTGCTTCTTCGCGCGCTCCGCGTCGGGGAAACGGTCCCCGAGATATCCCCAGACTTCCTTCATCTTGAACAGCGTGTCCTTCACGCCCCACAGGTTCACGTAGGCGCGGTACAGATCGTCATGGAATGCCCTGAGTTCCGCCGGTGTCATTTCCCGCCCCTCGCGGATCTCGCGGAAAATGCCCGGGTTCGTGACGGCTCCCCGCCCGATCATGACAGCGTGCAGGTTCGGAAACCTCTCCAAAAGCGCATTGTAATCCGCGACGCTCGCGATGTCGCCGTTGTAGCACAGCTGCGCCCTGCAGTTTTCATAGGCGTAAGCGAAGGACTCCATGTCCGGCGTGCCGCCGTACCAGTCCTCGCGCACGCGTGCGTGTACGATCAATTCGGAAATCGGATACCGGTTGTAGATGTCGAGGAGGCGAGGCCATTCCGCGGATGCGTCGGCAAATCCAAGCCGTGTCTTCACCGAAACCGGCACCGGCAGCTCCTGCGCAAACAACTGCGTGAAGAACTCCTCCATCCCCTCGGGATCCCGCAGAAAGCCGCTGCCGCGGCGCTTCTTCACGACGGTTCCCGACGGACAGCCGAAGTTCAGATTGACCTCAGGATACCCGAGGTCCGCCAGCATCCGGATCATATCCGCCGCAGCGTCGGCATCGTCGGTCAGTACCTGCGGTACAACAAAAAGGCCCTTGTTGTGCGAGGGGTCGAACTCACGCCCCTGCCGCGACTTGAAGGACCGCCCGCTCACAGGCGAAAGAAACGGGGTGAAATAGGTATCCACCCCGCCGAAATGCCGTTCTGTGATCTGCCGAAAGAGGTAGCCCGTGACCTCCTCCATCGGCGCCAGATACAACCGTGCCAAATTCCGTTCCTCCCGAAAGATCAGCCCTTCCCGAAGAAGTTGCTGTAAATCTCGTTGAAATACCGTGCTTCCACAAGGACCGCCAGATGCACCGGATAGTACGCGTAGAACAGTGTGCGGACCATCGGATGCTTCGTCTTGTCGTAGCCGAGCTCGCCGTTATAGGAGAACACGCACACGACACCGAGCAGCGTTGCCAGCGCGTAATACATATTCTGTGTCGCCATGAAGAGCGATATCACTCCGAGCATGATGCCCATCGTCTTTCGCTCCTCGCGGAACATAAAGCAGATGAGTATGAAGATCGGCGCCTCAATCGAGTAATCCAGCGTGATCGGGAAGAGCATGCACACCAGAATGGTGACCATGATCGTCGCGCCCATGCAGCTCAGATAGCCGAGGTTGTGCAGGAACTGCTTCGCCTGCAGATCGCCGAAGTGATCCTTGATCTTCTGCACGACCACGAGCATCAACATACACAACGTGAAGGTGAACAGCACATTTAACGCGGGAATGATCCACCCGGTGTAATCGTTCTGCTGCGCTGAGGTGAGGGCCGAGAACCATTTTTCAACGCCGCCGCTCGCTCCGTAGACCGCATCGCCGCCGGCAGCATTGTAGGCATCCTCCATAATATGAGCCGCCTCGATCCGCTGCATGGTCCACAGATAGAGCCAGAACAGTTCTGCGATAAGCCCCGTGAAGAACACGCGAAGCAAATATTTGGTGCGGTTTGAAGTCTTCGCGAAACCCTCCGCGATCAGAAAGCACGCGATCGGCAGCGCCGGGCGCCCGAAGATGCGCAGAGTCATATACAGCTCGCTTCCCCGGTCCAGGAATACCACCGCCGCATGATCGAGTGTCATCGTGACAATAAGAATGATCTTTAATACCAGAGCGCTCACCGAAGCCTCTTCCCCCTTGTTGCAGTCTTAGCCGCGGTCTGCGCAGGCATGCTCTCCAGCACCGCGATGGTTCTGGCCGGGATCGTCAGAAGGTCTCCGACCTCCTTCCCGGTCTCCAGACTCCGGTCTGTGGCGAGAGCGATCCGGAACCCGCCGCGTCCGGGCAGCACCGGGATGGCAAAGGTCTGCTCCTCCCAGTACATGTTGAATATCAGATAGAACGAGTCGTCGCGCGCATCCTGCTCCGTCTGCGCGGGGCCGCGGCCAGTTGCCGCCAGGGCTTCCGCCGAAGCTGTCTGTTCTACTTTAGTAGACTCATTGTTA
>CADBLW010000039.1 GCA_902795625.1 uncultured Lachnospiraceae bacterium
CTCCTCAAGCGCCTTGAAGGTGTACTTCATGTAGGTAGCGCTCTGCTTGATGACTTTCGGGTCCAGGATGACGTTGTAAGTCTTGCTGCTGTATGCCAGCTGAACTCCGTTGCGGTCGGTGATCGTGCCCCGCTGGAACGGGATCTTGGATCCGACCGTCGAGTTGTAGCCCTGGTCCTGGATCGCGTTCTGGTACTCGGTACCCTTCGCGATCTGCCAATATGCGATTTTGCCGATCAAAAACACCAGGATGAGCGCCATCACTCCGAACACAAGTAAAATGCGTCTCTGATTGTACTCACTGCTGTTGATGAACCGAACGCCGATCTTCCTGCTCATAAGTCCTTACCATTCCCAAAAATACGCGGTAAAGGAGCAATACCGTAAAGTGTTGCTCCTCCGCGCAATTCGCATTATTATCTCATCAATTTTTCCATCAGGCTCTCGAACACCGTCTGTTCCGGTTTCTCGGCCGCCGCAATGTCCCCGTACTGTCTCACGTAACCCCGGTTCGCAAAGGCGATCGCGATGACTTCGTTGTCCTTGGGGAAGACCATTCCGTACTGTCCTACCGCAACTTCGTACACGCGGTTGAGGTCAACGCTCCGCGCGATCTCCTGCTCCGCCTCGTCGTTCATTCGGACAAGGTTGACATATTCATTGTTGAGAGCCGTCAGTTCACGGTCGAGCTCCATGCTCTTCGCACGAACCCTCGTGTATTGTATCACAGCAAAGGCGATTACGGCAAGCCCTGCAAGCATAACAAAGCACGCAAAAAAGTCCATGCCCTTGCGGATACCTACAAGCGGTGCTGCCTGCTCCGCCTGTCGTCTCACCCGGCGATGATCAGGTTCGCGCTGCGGGCGATACGCCGGCTCAGCGTTCTGACGCGCCAGATTATCCCTGTTCACGGTCTGTCCTCTTCGGATCTCTTTCTCGATTGCCTTGTTTCCTGTCGTCTTCATAATCATACCCCAAACCTTACTGTTTCGGCTCACCGGCTCTCCTCATCGCCCCGTCCGACGACCCCGGGTTCTCACCAGTCTCCGACCGGCTCTTCGTTTCTCTCGAAGATCCGTAATTTCGCGCTTTTTGCTCTCCGGTTCCTCTCCGTCTCCTCCTCGGAGGGAAGGATCGGTTTCTTTGTGATCACTGTGCCGAGTGATCTTCGGTTGCACATGCACACCGGAAACTCCGGCGGGCAGATGCAAGGTGATTCGTTTTTCCGGAAGCTCTGCTTGACGATCCTGTCCTCCAGCGAGTGGAAGGTGATGATGCAGAGTCTTCCTCCCGGCGTCAGCCGCCGGATCATTCCGTCGATGGAGTTGGAAAGCACCTCCAGCTCCCGGTTCAGTTCGATGCGGATCGCCTGAAACGTTTGCTTGGCAGGATGTCCTCCCGTTCTCCTCACTCTCGCCGGTATCGCCTCCTTGATGATCTCCGCCAGCTCGAGTGTCGTGCGTATGGGCTTTTCCTCTCGCGCCCGCACGATGTGCTTTGCAATATTTTTCGCAAATGAGTCCTCGCCGTAGTCGCGTATCACGCGGTACAGGCGGTCCTCCGTGTAGTCGTTTACTATGTCCGCCGCCGTGCGCTCCATCCTGTCGTCCATCCGCATGTCCAGCGGCGCATCCTCCATGTAGGAAAATCCCCGTTCTGCCGTGTCGAGCTGAAAGGAGGAAACCCCCAGATCGAGCAGAATGCCGTCCACCCGCCCGATCTGCAGGGTGTCAAGAATGTCATTCATGGATTCATAATTGCTTCGGACAACAGTCACTCTGTCCTTATATTCCGCCAGCCGATCTCCCGCCGCCCGGATCGCATCCGCGTCCTGGTCGATCCCGATCAGCCTGCCTGTTGTAAGTCTCTTTGCGATCTGTGAGGAATGTCCCCCGCCGCCGAGCGTACCGTCCACATAGATCCCTTCAGGACGGATCCGAAGGCCTTCGATCGTCTCATCAAGCAACACGGAAACATGTACGAACTCTTCCATACTGTCTCTCCGTATCCGTTATACGCGAACGCCGCGCTTTGCCGCACGTGCTCTGACATCTCCCATTTCGGTGCCGGCATTCTTTTTCTCCCATGCATCCTTGGCGTACACATGAACCTTGCCGACGTCACCTACGGAAATAATATCCTTTTCAATTCCGGCCAGCTTTCGGAGATCCTGCGGAAGCATTGCTCTTCCCTGGGAGTCCATGTCCACCTGTTCGGAGTAGTAGGACAGGTACTCGATGATATCGCTCTCCTCGGCCGGAAGCGTTTCATCCAACCGGATCATAAGACTTTCCCATTCCTGTGCCGGGTACAGATTCAGGCACTCGCCGAGCCACGCAACGACAAAATGCTCCCCGAGTTCCTTGCGGAATTTCGCGGGGATGATAATTCTGCCCTTAGCGTCGACGCTATGGATCTGTTTTCCGGGAAAATAGGCCATGACGCTCTCCACTTCAAACCACTTGACACCATTTAATGGGAAAATGTGGGAATTTCCACCACACCTGTAGTATAAGACAGCATTTTTAAAAAATCAACACAAAATTCAGGACTTTTTCGGTTTTTTTGCATACTTTTTTCCTCCTGCACGCAAAAAGACGACATTTTTCGCATTTTCCAAACATATGTTCGCAAACATATGTTTGTTTATGCAAAAATGTCGTCTTATGTCTGACTTGACCTGATATTCGGTTTGTTTATTACGCTCTGTCGGAAAATGCAGTGCCCGCCCCGATCACGGGAAGTGATCGGTTACAGAAGCGCTCCGATCCCGGCAACGATCAGGGATACAACCCATGCGACGGCGCACTGTTCCAGCACGATCAGCGCGGCCCATTTTCCGCCGAGCTCACGCCGGATGGAAGCCACAGCCGCGACGCAGGGCGTGTACAGAAGGCAGAACACCAGCAGCGACGCTGCCGTAGCCCCGGCCATCACAGCGGTGATACCCGCCGCCCCGCCGAACAGGATCGTGAGCGTCGATACCACGCTCTCCTTCGCGATGAAGCCGGTGATCAGCGCCGTCACCACTCTCCACTCACCGAAGCCGTGAAGGGTGAATATCGGAGCGATCAGACCCGCGAGGGACGCCAGGATACTGTTGTGCGAATCCTCCACCATGTTGAAGCCGAGATCGAAAGTCTGCAGGAACCATACGACAAGGCTTGCGAGGAAGATCACAGTGAACGCGCGCTGAAGGAAATCCTTTGCCTTGTCCCACAGCAGCATGGCCACGCTCTTAACCCCCGGCATGCGGTAATTGGGAAGCTCCATAACGAACGGCACCGCCTCGCCGCGGAAGAAAAAGGTCTTTGCCACAAGTGCCACGACGATCGCCATGAGGATGCCCCCGAGATACAGCGCGATCATCACCAGGCCGCTGTAGCGCGGGAAAAATGCGTGCGCGATAAATCCGTAGATCGGAAGCTTCGCGGTACAGCTCATAAACGGCGTGAGCAGGATCGTCATTTTACGGTCTCGCGCGCTTGGGAGTGTACGCGACGCCATGACGCCGGGCACAGTACAGCCGAAGCCGATCAGCATTGGGACGATACTGCGGCCGGAGAGACCGATCTTGCGGAGAAGCTTGTCCATGACGAACGCCACGCGCGCCATGTACCCGCTGTCCTCCAGCACCGAAAGGAAGAAGAAAAGCACTACGATGATCGGCACGAAGCTGATGACGCTTCCGACTCCCTGGAATATTCCGTCTGTGACAAGCGACCTCAGGATCGGGTTGACGTTGCCCGCCTCCATTCCTCTGTCGACGACCCCCTGCAGCCGCTCGATGCCGGATGCAAGCAGGTCCTGGAAAAATGCGCCGATGACGTTGAACGACAGGAAGAACGTGAGTGCCATGATGGCGATGAACACGGGGATTGCCGTGAACCGTCCCGTGAGCACGCGGTCGATCTGGCGGCTTCTCCGGTGCTCCTTGCTCTCCTTCGGCTTGACCACCGTGCGCTGGCACACGGAGTGGATGAAGGTGTACCGCATGTCCGCGATTGCCGCCGCGCGATCCAGGCCGCGTTCCTCCTCCATGTTGACGATCATATGCTCGATCGTTTCCTTTTCATTTTGCGTGAGCTTCAGAGCATCCATGACGAGCTCGTCGCCCTCGACGATCTTGCTCGCGGCGAAGCGCACCGGAATGCCGGCCGCCTCCGCGTGATCCTCGATAAAATGCATGATGCCGTGCAGGCAGCGGTGCACCGCGCCGCCGTTTGCGTCACGATCGCAGAAATCTGTGCGCCCGGGACGCTCCTGGTATTTGGCGACGTGCACGCAATGCTTGATCAGCTCGTCCACACCCTCATTTTTCGCTGCTGAGATCGGAACCACGGGGATCCCGAGGATAGACTCCATTAGGTTGATGCGGATGGTCCCGCCGTTGCCGCGCACCTCATCCATCATGTTGAGGGCGAGCACGATCGGCACGTTGAGCTCCATCAGCTGCAGCGTCAGATACAGGTTCCGCTCGATGTTCGTTGCATCGACGATATTGATGATGCCGGTAGGCTTTTCCTTCAGGATAAACTCACGGGAGACGATCTCCTCCGAGCTGTAGGGCGACAGGGAGTAGATGCCCGGAAGGTCCGTCACCTCCGTCTCCGGATAGCCGCGCACCGCACCGCTCACGCGGTCGACCGTCACGCCCGGAAAATTCCCGACATGCCGGTTGGCGCCGGTCAGCTGGTTGAACAGCGTCGTCTTGCCGCAGTTCTGGTTTCCCGCCAGGGCAAATGTGAGGATTGTCCCCTTCGGGAGCGGATTCTCGTCCGCCTTAACGTGATAGTTCTTGCCCTCCTCGCCGAAGCCGGGATGGTCGGGAACCGTCACAGACACAGGCTCGCGCTCCTCCGTGAGATTGGCGGGCTCATCGCGCAGGGGCTCCGGCACATGCCTCACCTCAATGTTGGCCGCGTCCGAAAGACGGAGCGTAAGCTCGTAGCCGTGGATGGTCACCTCCATCGGGTCACCCATCGGAGCAAACTGCTTAAGCGTGACAACGGCGCCGGGGATCAGCCCCATGTCCAGCATATGCTGTCGAAGGGCGCCCTCGCCGCCGACTGTAAGTATCTCTGCTCTCTCGCCGATTTTCAGATCCTTCAATGTCATGAAATATCACCCGACTCCCGTGGAAAATGATATGCCTGATCCCGTTCCCCCGTGCGGGCCGCTGCCTGTTACGCAGCGGCTTTCTTCTTACGGTTTTTTCTCCAGAGCTTTACAAAGATCGCTGCCGATCCAAGCACCAGGATCCCGCTGAACAGCTGGGACACGGCGATCGATGTTCCGAACAGGAACAGCTGATCCGTGCGCAATCCCTCGATCCAGAGGCGGCCGAGGCCGTACCCGAACAGATAGAGAAGCAGGATCTCCCCGTCGAAGCCCTTACGCTTCGTCAGGATCAGAAGGAAGATCAACAGAAGAAGGTTCCATACGGATTCATACAGGAATGTCGGATGTACGCTGATGTACGTCGCGCCGTCGATCGTCTCCGCGTTCTCGCGGATCTTCAGCACGCGCTCCAGCGCCGTCGTGCGGTTGCCGAACTCATTGTATACCGCCGCGACAGGCGTATTCGGGTTGAACCAGCCGCTCGCATCGCGGACATCGACCTGCATTGCAAAAAGTCCCTTGGTATATGTTCCGAAGCACTCGCGGTTGAAGAAGTTGCCCCAGCGGCCGATGATCTGGCCGGTCAGCAGTCCGAGCACCGCAGTGTCGAGGAATTGTCCGATATTCAGTTTCTTCACCTTGGCAAACACGATGGCAGTCAGCACGCCGACGATGACGCCGCCGTAGATCGCCAGTCCGCCGGTCCGGAGATTGAACACGCTGAGCGGGTTGTCGGCGAACTGTTTCCAGTTGAAGATCACATAGTACAACCGCGCTCCCGCCACCGAAAGAATAACGGCGATGATCGTAAAATCAAGATACAGATCCCGGTTCTGTCCCGTTCTCTTCGCCACCTGGTCCGCGAGCAGATATCCGAGAACCATGGCGAGACCGATGGTCACGCCGTAGTAGGCGATGCGAAACCCGAACACATGGAAGCCGTCTCCGATATTGCGAAGCACGATCCCGAGCCCCGGAAAACGGATGTCCGTCTGTTCCAATACGGAAAGCAGATGATACATGGAATTCACTCCTTACATAATTGTTATGAGGAAAATCATTTTATACGTTAAATCTAAATAATATAACGTCGCCGTCCTTCACGACATACTCCTTGCCCTCGGAACGGACAAGTCCTTTCTCCTTCGCCTGCAGCATTCCGCCGCAGCCGACCAGATCGTCGTACGCGACAACCTCCGCGCGGATGAAGCCGCGCTCAAAATCCGTGTGGATCTTGCCGGCCGCCTGAGGCGCCTTCATGCCTCTCGTGATGGTCCACGCTCTCGTCTCATCCGGTCCGGTGGTAAGGAAGCTGATGAGACCGAGCAGGTGATAGCTCGCGCGGATCAGTTTTTCCAGTCCGGCCTCCTCAAGACCCATCTCCGTGAGGAACTCCTTGCGCTCGTCCTCCTCAAGCTCCGCGATCTCCTCCTCGAGTCTCGCGCAGATGACGAACACCTCCGAACCCTCCGCCTTGGCGAACTCGCGCACCTTGGCGACGTACTCATTGTTCGCGCCGTCGTCCGCGATATCGTCGTCGGACACGTTGGCCGCGTAGATGACCGGTTTTCTGGTCAGCAGCGAATAGCCGCGAAGCCAGCCGATCTCATCCTCGTCGTCGGTTTCGAACTCGCATGCCTTCTTACCGTTCTCGAGAAGCTCCTTGATCTTCTTGAGCATCTCGCACTCCTTCGCCTGTGCCTTGTCAAAGCTTGCCGCGCGGCCGACCTTGGCAATGCGGCGCTCCACCGTCTCCATATCGGCGAAGATCAGCTCTAAGTTGATCGTCTCAATGTCGCGGATCGGATCCACGGAACCGTCCACGTGGATGATGTTCGCGTCATCAAAGCAGCGAACCACGTGCACGATCGCGTCCGTCTCGCGGATATGCGACAGGAACTGGTTTCCGAGACCTTCGCCCTGGGACGCTCCCTTCACGAGACCCGCGATATCCACAAACTCCACCACCGCGGGTATCGTCCGCTTCGACTGATACATGTCGGTCAGTACCTGCAGACGCGCATCCGGCACCGTCACGACGCCCACGTTGGGATCGATCGTACAGAACGGGTAGTTTGCCGACTCCGCACCTGCTTTCGTCAGCGAATTGAACAGCGTGCTCTTCCCGACATTGGGAAGGCCTACAATGCCTAACTTCATGGTTGAAAACTCCTTTGTCTATCACTCGGAAAATGCGGTTTCATTTTCCGTTGTTTGCTCTTATAACGCACTCATCAGTTGGAAAATGCGGTGAGACCCAGCACGGTCGAGTCGTCGCAGTCAACGAGGTACTCCACCTCATCCCTGATGTAGGTGTGCCATTCCGAGGCCGTGAGGTATTCGATCGGGCCATTCGGGTATTTGTTGTTGATCAGGTTGTTCGCGCCGTCAATGAAGATCTGCCGCGAATTGTTGCCGCTGGTCAGCGCGGTCGTCTCGATCAGGAGATACTCTCCCGAGCCTGTCCACGTCTCGACCGCGACCTGCGCGTGCCCCTTGGGAAATACGAGGAACGCGTGCATTCCCGCGCTCTGAAGCGCGCTGGCGACCACAAGCGATGTCTCGATGCACAGACCGCTCCGGTTTTCAATGACCTCGTTCGGGAACAGAATGTGCTGGTGGCTGTTGCTCAGCGAGAACGGATCCATGTTGTAGCGCACTCCCATCACATTGAGCGCGCGCATGATGCCCGCTGCCTCGAGGTATGTGATCACGCGGTGATCCCACTGGCTTCCCTGGTACCCCGCGAAGGACTCCATCTGCCCGTTGGTCATCGCCGAGATCTCGTCGATGGCGGTCCGCTTGAGCTGCGTGATCGCGGTGGACTCCGGCGTCAGGTAGCAGAGAATGTTGTCCTGCGTGGAGATACCGTACTCATCGCTCGACCACTCGAAGTCGTTGCGGCTCTTGAGCGTCACGGGAAAGCTCTGGGAATCGATCAGCGTGTACCCGTCCTGCTCGAAAACCGAAACAACGATCTGAGCATTTTTCGCGGCTGAAAAATCCACGTCCCCGGTAAGCACCGGCGGCTTGATCGGGATTGCCCGATAGGACGCGTCAAGGGTGAAGGTCTGCCTGTACTTCTGCGTGTAGCCCGGGATCTCCGCCTCCACGGTGATCCTGCGCGTGCCGCTGAGGCAGCCGGTCTTGACGATCACAAACGCATTGTACGTGTTGTACAGCGCCGGATAAATGGTCTGTATCGCGTCGTAATCGACGGTGATCTTGCTGTTGCGGTTGTTTTCAAACACGTGCCCGGCCCGCGCATCGCGCCCGATGCCGGCGCAGCTGCTGATCTCCCACGCGAGATCGCATGCAACGGCGGCCTGGTTCTTCGCAAAATCCACCTCGCTGGCGAGGCTTGCCAGCAGCGCGTCGAAATCCTTCTCCTCCGCGGTGGCAAACCGCTTCAGGAGAAACTGGCAGGAATAATACCGCAGCCAGTCGTTCAGCGCCACGGCCCGGTACGCCTTCGTTATGATCGTCTCGTTGAGCTCGTAGGTGCGCTTGAAGTTGTTCCATTCCGACTGCACGCAGGAGGGAACCTCCGTGATCCCGTCGATGATCTCTTTGCGCCCCTCATACCAATTGTTCAGGGCGTCACAGTAATCCCTGAAGCTGTATTTGTCGGCGTCGGGGATCAATTCATAGTATACCGGAAGCTGCTGCTCGAAGAAATGATACACCTCCTGCAGTGACTCCCGGGAAAATATCACCATCTCAAAATACTCGCCGGCCGCGCTCCGGATGTTCGCGTCCAGGTTCGGGATTTTGTCGGCTCTCGCCTTCATCTCCCGCAGCTGCTCCGAGGTTTCCTTCATGATCGCCGCACCGTGCACGACCTTATCGTAAGTCTCACCCGTGTCGTCGTTGATCTTCCGGTAGGATTCGTCGACAGCGTACTCCGCTTCCTTCATGATCTCGATCAGCTCCTGCAGCGCGATCTCCCCGAGGTCAACCTCCGGCGTCGGCGTGACGCTCGGCGTGTTCGTGACCTGCGATGCGGCCTCCGTCAGCTTCGCGGCCTGCGTCAGAGCGGCTTCCTCTTCCGACTTCGCCGGTCTGGTATCGATCTCCGACCCGGCGCCGCACGCCGTCAGAAGCAGCATGCATACCGTGAGCAACACCGCAACCCACGTTCTCGATTGTCCAAACATTTTCCTCATATGCGCATCTCTCGTCCGTTGATATTCCCGGTGATCAACGAATTTATTCGTGTTCTCTCAAAATTTCCAGAAAACGCTTTGTATTGTCCGCGATGTCCCCGTGGAACACCGCGCTTCCTGTCACAATGGTGTCGGCGCCCGCCTCAAGGACAGACGCGACATTGGCGAGATTGATCCCGCCGTCTACCTCCACACGGGGAACTCCC
>CADBLW010000040.1 GCA_902795625.1 uncultured Lachnospiraceae bacterium
GAGAATTCGGATCGGCAAGGACGCCGAGGTAACCGGGGCTGCCGAAACCACGAAAATCGAACGGGTGGAGATACCGCCCGAAGAACCGCCGGAGGATCCGGAACCGACCGTTACGGAATCCCCGGAAACTATCGTTTGAGAGGAACATATAAAAGAGTATGGCAGATGAATGCGTGATCCGCACGATGACGATCGACGATTACGACGAGGTGTTCAGCCTGTGGAGCAGTATCCACGGGTTCGGCATCCGTTCGATCGACGACTCGCGCGAGGGTGTGGATCGGTTTTTGAAGAGAAATCCCACGACGAGCGTTGTTGCGCTCGTAAACGGACAGATCGTGGGAGCGATCCTGTGCGGCCATGACGGCCGTCGCGGATGTTTCTACCACGTGTGCGTGAAGGAGGGCTTCCGCAAGCGCGGCATCGGCAAGACGATGGCCGTGACGTGCATGCTCGCTCTGCAGAAGGAGCACATCAACAAGGTCAACCTGATCGCGTTTAAGACGAACACGCTCGGCAACCACTTCTGGAAGGGAGCCGGCTGGACGTTCCGCAAGGACCTGAACTATTATGATTTTACGTTGAACGAGGATAACATCACCCGGTTCAACAAGTAGGATACGGAGAGAAGACGTGAAGAATCGACTCTGGATAGCGGGAATTGTCTTCGGTGTCGTCGTGCTTGCGTCCGTGCTGTATTACGGCACGGAATGGGAGCCGCAGACGACGCCTACGGAGTATGCTCCGACGCCGACCAACGCGCTTCCGGGCAACTCCGACCGTTACCTGCGCACGGCCTCCCCGACCCCGACGGTCTCGTCCACGCCGACCCCGGTAGTTCCCGTCACCGAGTCGACAATCAAGGAGGAGTTCGTCATCGGCGACCGCACATCGCAGGCGCTCACCTTCGACGGAATTCTTGAGGTGGATTTTCGGCAGCGGGACTACACGATGCTCGAGGATTACCGCCTGGAAAATACGGACGGCACCTGGGATCACATCTATGAGATCCCGAGCCTGTGTACCGCGGTCCGGCTGAGATTTTCCGGAATATCCGTGTTTGAGCAGCTCGGTGCGGTGAAGGAAGAGACGACGGAATACTACAACTATTTCAACGGCAATCCGCTGAAGAGGGAGGAGAGTCCCGTGGTGATTTCGGTTCCCATTGAGCGGGAGACGGACATGCTCGAGATCTACCTCAGAAGCGATGAGGCGCGAATCATGCAGAACGGCGTGCTCCTCGCGTACTTCAGCATCAAGGACAGGGAGCTGCAGTGCCGGCTGGCAACCAGAGAAGCTGAGGAGACGGATTACACCCGCACGTACTATGTAGCGGATGACGGGCGGATTGAGAACTGCTATATCGAGGAGACGGACGGGCAGAAATTCTGCTATGATCGTCTGACGCACCTGCTGCAGTGGCAGTTCATCAATTTCCACGACGGTGAGCGAGAGTACCGCCTGGAGGTGCGCAGCCCGAGATCCCCGGAAGACCGGGATGACATGATCGTTCTGTACCGCGGAGCCCCGGACACAATGCCGACGGAAGTGTACGGCATCACGAACACATCATTTTCCCTTTGGGACCGCATCCTTGAGGCGGAGAGCGGCGCCGAGGTGGCAGCGAGGGAATGGGAGAAGACCAAGCACACGTCCATCCTTGAGACCGCAAGCTACGGCACGTTGTACATGGACACGATCTTCTGCAGTTATATCACGGAAAATGAAGAGGGTGTGGAGGACATTGCAGCTACCATCGTGGAGCGCGTGTTCCGCTGGGAGAATCCCGACACCCACATGAGCATGGAGGTTACCGTGCCGGATGCGGACTGCGCGATCGGCGTGCGCACGGTGATCGATGATCCGGATAATCCGCGGTATCTGCTGAAGTCCTATAACATCAGCGAGCGCAGGAGAAGAAGCCGCGCGGAGACACAGGAGGGTGAATTCCTGTGGGTTGAGGATTCGACGCTCGACGAGAACGGACAGCCGTACCGTATCGTGCGGTCGTATCCGGATTACATCCGCATACAGGATCTGAACCAGGGAAATGTCATCGCGGAGGAGCTCACGGACAAGGCGGGCCATCGGATCCGCTACACGCTGTTCACTTACAGCGAGGAATGGCTGATCGAGCGGAAGGCCACGTATGACAAGGAAGACAATCTGATCGAGACGTACGATTATATTTACAATGTCTCCGGAGATCTCATCAAGATCATGAAGAAGACCTACGACAAAGACGGAACGCCTCTTGAATCCGTCTCGTACGATGAGAACGGCAACATTATTCCGGAAAATCCGGTTGTTCCGCCGGAGGATGTGATCGATTGATCACGGACGTAGAAACCGCCGCAGCGCGGCGGACTGTGGGGAAAGTAAAAAACAACAGGAGGGATTACAAATGGCAGGAGGTATCAGCGGGAAGATTTCCCTGGAGTATCTGATCGAACAGGCACTCAAGATTCCGAAGGTGAAGGTAGACCGTGCGGAATTCTTGAGTTCGGCATTTGCCAAGGAGGGCATTCTGGTCCGCCAGATCGTGGAGGAAGGGCCGGTTGCCTGTGATTATTCGGACATTGAATTGGATGATATGGCGGAGAAACTGATCCTTCGCCGCACGTCGGAGTCCTCGGCGATGTCATTTGCCGCGGGAATTCCCGGCGGACTGGCCATCGCGGCGACGATACCTGCGGACACGCTGCAGTTCTTCGCGATGTCACTGCGGATGGCGCAGGAGCTTGCGTATCTGTACGGTGCCAAGGATTTCTGGGCATGCGAGGGTGAGGACGGCACGCTGGTGAGATACCAGCTCATCTGCTCCCTCGGAGCAATGTTCGGTGTCGAGGGCTCGGCAGCCGCAACGCGTCTGTTGTCCTCACATCTGGCGCTTCGGGCAGTCGGCGGTACGCCCCAGAGAGCCACGACCCGTGCGTTCTGGGATCCGATCGTGAAGCGCATCAGCAAGGAGCTGACGCTCCGGCTGACGACGGACACCGCATCGAAGGGTGTGGCCAAACTGATCCCGGTGATCGGAGGCTTCTTCTCCGGCGGAATGACATTTTTCGCGATGCGGCCGATGGGCAAGAAGCTCTATGATGTGCTCAGCACGGCCGCATTCCGCTACAGCGACAGCTATGCGATGAAGGATTATCTGGCGTTGGAGGATCTCGTTGCGAAGGCGGAAGCCGAGGCAATGTTCGAAGACGACAATGCGTCTGCTTCCGACGCGTCCGTTTCCTCAGGTGAGGTTGCCCCTGACGGCGGATGGGGACCGATGCCCGGTGTTGCCGGAAACGCGAACGATAAGAAAACGGATGATAAGACCGTGGACAATAAGGCCGCAAGTAATACCTCTGCGGACGATAAGGACGGCACACCGATCCCGATCAGTTTCGGCGACGAGGAGAGCAACTCCGGTTCCGTGCCGGTTGGCGGTGCACCGGCGGTTCCGGCTGACGGCGGAGATAGCGCGGAGAGCGCGCAGAAGGATAACGCCAAGGACGGAGCGGTGGAGAGCAAGCCCGCCACACAGGAGGCAGCTCC
>CADBLW010000041.1 GCA_902795625.1 uncultured Lachnospiraceae bacterium
CAAATATCACAACGAGTGAGGGCCGTCAGGTATATATGTGCGCCTACTATATCTATACGGACGACAAGAACTATGCGTGGCAGTCGATCGTTACCAACGGTCTGCACGGAATAGACGCGAAAATCGAAACGCAGCTGTTTTATGACGAAGGGACGGACTTTATTAATAATCCGGACCTTGCGACGAAGACCGTTGAGATCGCAACGCTGAGCTGTCTTGGATACGCAAAGGAGACGGGCGGGAATTATTTCCGGTTTTATACTGTATATGAGAGAGCGGACGGAACACTGTTCATCAGGAGCAAGGATTCGGAGACGGAGTATTTCGGCGGAAAATCAATCTCGGTTCACAAGATCCTCGACAGCAATGTTACCTGGGAAGGAGATCAGTTCGCATCGCTCAAACAGTTTGACATGACGATCACGATCGAGACCCGTCCGGATGATGTGAACTATGAGATCACCTGGCTGGATAAGGACAACAATCCCATTGATGCTGAGGCATGGGATATCACGGACGGCGAAGCCCCGGAGCTGGTTGCGCCTGCGGAGGCAGTGTGGATATTGCTTCATGAGACCGGTGACGGTCTTGACGAGAACACGTTGTATAAATTGAATTCCGGAGAGGCAAAGCCGTTCATCATTGTCGGCGGGGAGGGCCGTCTGTACCGGATAGAAACGATCGATATCACGGAGCCGTGACGGAGCGGCGATGCCGTCTTAGCACCTTTCGATGATAATATGTTAACTTTTTGTTAAACTTGATCCGAAAGTATGGTAAATGACACTTACATATGATATACTGCAGGAAATCGAAAGGAGGAACGTGCATACAGCGAGTGGCTGTGCACGGAAAATACTATGACAAGGGCATTGATGTTTGGATTAACGACAGGTAATTTGACGGCAATCATTGTGATCGGTGTTGTAGTGCTGATCCTTATCTGGTACATCGGAACTCTGAACGGACTTCGCCAGACGAAGGTGAAGATCCAGGAAGCGGTATCCGGAATTGATGTGGCGCTTACCAAGAGGTACGATGTACTGACGAAGATGGTTGACGTCGCAAAATCGTACGCTACCTTCGAGAAGGCTACAATCCTTGAGGCGATTAAGCTCCGCAGCGGTATGAGCATGACCGAGAGAAATCAGGCAGCTGCCTCGATGGAGCAGGCGGCGAAAGAGCTGAATTTCCTCGCTGAGAACTATCCGCAGCTGCATTCCAATGAGAACTTCCGTCAGCTGCAGGTTGCGATCATGGACGTGGAAGAGCATCTTCAGGGTGCGCGCAGAGCGTACAACAGCAATGTTTCTCTGCTGAACCGCAAGATCGTGACGTTCCCTACCAGCATTGTTGCAGGTATGAGCGGCATCCATGCGGAGGAGTTCTTTGAGGCAGAGTCGAACAAACGCGATGATGTCAACGTAAACATTACGATCTGACGACAAAACTTATAATATCTTGGGGAAGGTATATACTGTGCCCTACGGTACAGCAAATGTGACAGCTTGGAGTGAGGGATGAGCGCATAGGCGCTCGCTAAGATGAATCAGGAGCGTGCCGGGGAGTGATCTCCGGCACGCATTGCGAAATAGGGGTGTGGGGCCCCTGAAAGGATAAAAACAAATATGATCACAACATGGGAGGAAGTCGAAGTAAAGCAAAACAGTGTTCGGCTTTTTGCAATAATCAACAAAGTTATATCAATCGGAGAAGTATTTTACGAAATATACTGCCTGGTTTGCCTGAGTAACCTGGCGGCGGTGGTAATCCTGCCGATCGCGGTAGCGATCCTGTGGTGGATCTTCTCCGGAAGACTGAAGGACTACGCGAAAAGCTACAAGAGCGCCGTCGTGGACCGCGCGGCTCAGGGGCTGTTCGACAGCTACCGGTATGAGCCGGAGAAAGGCTACGACAAGGACGAGATCACGGAGACCGGGCTGATGTCCATGGGCAACATCTACAAGAGCGAGGACATGCTCGAGGGAAGCTACAAGGGTGTGGATTTCCGTCGCGCCGACGCGTATATCGCGCAGCTTTATTCTACCGGCAAGAGCAGTTACGTAATCGTTTTTCTGCAGGGCACATGGCTCACGTTCACGTACAACAAGGAGTTCTCCTCGGACCTTCAGATCCGGACGAACCGATTTAATTACGCGAACACGAAGACCGGCAGACTGTTCAACAGCGAGGACGAGCGCAGACATACCTTTGAGACGGAAAATATGGAATTCAACAAGGTGTTCCGCTGCACGTGCCAGAACGATTCGGAGGCATTTTACCTTCTGACACCGCAGATGATGCAGATGCTGCTGCAGCTTCACGATGAGTTCGGCTGTGAATTCATGCTCGGATTTGTACGGAATCGGTTGCATTTTGCGATCAATTCGGGTAAAAATAATATGGAACCGCCTGTGTTCTCGAGCACCAGCCTGGAGTACGAGACGGAAAAGGTTCGTAAGGAACTGAAGATCATCACGAACATTGTTGATACACTTGCGATCGACCGGAAAATATTCAAGGCCTGATCGGGGGATGGTCATCTGTGATACACGGTTATTTGGGAAAGCCGTATGGGGGCGCGGTTGTGCGGCCGCGAAATGACGGAGGAAAATGGCGATGGACAATGCTTTTCAGGAGTTGCTCGACCTGGGCAACCGGATTAAACGAAGAGACCGGATCAGTCTTCTGGTCGGTCTGGCAGGCGTCGTTGTGACGATCCTTTTGTACGGGACGGTGTATTTTCCGTTGGGAATTGTAATCTGTATCGGAGCGCTGATCTCAATGGTAATTACGAGCACGAGGCTCGGAAAGAGATATCGTGAGCTGTACAAGCAGACGATGATCGACCGCGTTGCGCGTGAGTATTTTACGCAGTATGAGTATCTGCCGGACAAAGGCTTTGCGAAGGATTACCTGAGAAACTTCGGGATCATGTCCTTCGGCAGCGATTACAATAGCGAGGACATGCTGAAGGGCGTGTACAACGGAGTTCCGTTCACGCGTGCGGACGTTTATATCGCGGATACCACGACCGATTCGGAGGGCAACAGCTCAACGACGGTTTACTTCCGCGGACAGTGGCTGGAGATCGTGCCGAACAAGGCGTTTGATACCGATCTGCAGATCATCCAGAAGGGCTTCGGTTTTTCGAACCGCAAGAAGTCCATCTTCACCAGAAAGCAGGAGCGGCGGCACGTGCTGGAGACCGAGGATATGGAATTCAACAAGCGCTTCCAGTGCCTGTGCCAGAATGATTCCGAGGCGTTCTATCTGCTGACGCCGGCGCTGATGCAGGCAATTATACATCTTTCGGAGATACTGCCGTACAAGATGATGATCGCGTATGTGAACGATTCGCTGCAGGTGCTCGTGGATACGCACCGCGATTCCATGGAGCCGTCGAGTCCGAAGAACGGAAACTTCGACCGGCAGATCGCGGACCTGAGACAGGATATGGAGATCATCGTGAGCGTGATCACCGGACTTCTGGTCGACCGCGACATCTACCAGGCGGCCGGAGGATACGCGGGACAGTAGAGCGTAGAACAGGCTGGGATATACAACAAAAAACAAGGGCGTTATCTTTGCGGATAACGCCCTTTTCAGCACTTTAATTACCTGACTTCCTGACCAGCTCCTTGAGCACCGCCGCGGTGACATCACCGGCAGCGCGGCTGCCGACACCGCCGTGTTCGATGTACACGACGAAGGCGTAAGGTTTGTCCTCGTCCGTTGTGAAACCGGCGAACCAGCAGTTCGAATCGCCCTTTGCCTGTGAGACCGTGCCGGATTTGGCGGCGATGGCGCACGGGAAGCGTTCCTTGCCGTAGGTGAGGCGGACATCCTCCGAGAGCGCGTTGCGCAGGTATTCGGCGGAGGAAGCCGTCAGAAGCTGTTTTGTCATCACGGTCTCCGGTTTGCTGAGAATCTCACCGGAGCTGTCGCGGACTTCAAGCACCGTGTTCGGAACGGCAGCCTTGCCGCCGCCCGCGATGGCCGCGTAATACACGAGGAGACTGCACGGGTTGACCTGGTCGAGGTAAAGGCCGACTCCGGCGTATCCGAGCTGGTAATCGTAGATCCCGGAGATCCGGAAGGTGCTGCGCGCGGTATTGACGGAACCGACCTTGTAGGAGTCTGTCAGACCGCTCTTCTGAATGCCCGCGGCGACCTTGTCGGGGCCGAGCGCCACGGCGAGCACAGCGTAGGCGCAGTTGCAGGAGTTCGCGAGAGTCTCCGTGAGAGACTGTTTATTGTGAGTCTTCGGGCATTTGACGTTTCCGTCCGGGAAGCGTGCGATGCCTTTGCATGTATATTTCCACTCCGTGAGCGGACCGCTCTGCGAAGGATCGAGATCCGAGGCCTGCAGTCCGGCTTCCAGCGCCGTCTGCAGAAGGACCGGTTTCATGACGGAGCCCGGCGCAGCGGTGGTTGAGAGAAAACGGTTCAGGTAGGCGCCCGAGTATGCGGCGTCGTCCTCGAGGTTCTCGGGAATGTTCATCGGGTCGTAGGTCGGCGTCGAGACAAGCGCGAGGATCTCACCGGTCTTGTAGTTGTATACACAGACGGTGCCGTTGCGGCCGTCCAGAGCCTTTAACGCTGCGGCGTTTAAGTCCGCGTCGATGGAGAGCACGACAGTATTGCCCGCCTCATCCACTGAGGTGACACCCTCCGCGGCGCGGAAGGAGATCAGATCGTTGCGCATCGTGGCGAGGGCGGAGGTACCGATCTTTCCGTAGGGATCACCGACGACATGGAGCGTCGATCTGCGCACAAGCTCGTCCTTGTGATACAGGCGCACGCCGTTGCTCACATAGGACAGGACCGTACCGTTGCGGTCGGCGACGGTGCCGGTGAGGAGCACATTTTCCGATGAATAGAGATGTCGGTTGTAGGCTGTAAGAAACCACTTTGAGGCGTTGCGCCGGTACGTGTTCAAAAGCAGCAAGATCGCTGCGAAGAAAAGCGCGAGAACAACGGAACACAGGCCGATACGGGAACGGATCTTCTTCATTCGTCATCACCTTCTTCCCGGTCGGCTTCCGGTTCCTCATAGGAATCGTAACCATCATCATCAGTTTCCTCCGCAAGCACGCCGAGGCGGCGCTGCTGGTCGCGGTAGGCCCTTCGGAACACGAAGCTTGCGCCCGGACGCGTGTCCGCGGCCTTCAGAAACGCGAGAAGGCCCCAGGACAGGAGCATGGACGAACCGCCGTTGGAGACGAACGGGAACGTCACTCCCGTGAGCGGCAAAAGGTCGGTGCAGCCGAACACGTTGAGCGCGGTCTGGAAAATGAGCATTGTCGTCGCGGAGCAGGCCGCGATCATGTAGAAGGACGAACGGCAGGACATGGCGGAGCGGATGGCAAATGCGGACAGCGCGATGATGCAGAGCACCGCGAAGACTGCCGTGATCAGGCCGAGCTCCTCGCACATCATGCCGAAGACAAGGTCGGTGTCTGAGGCCGCAACGCGCTTTAAGAAGCCGCCGCCGGGGCCGGTGCCGAGCAGACCGCCGGAGGCGATCGCCGTCAGCGTGCGCGCCTGCTGGTAACCGCCGGTGGAGGAGTACTCCATGGCGTGACGCCAGGTGGAGAAACGCTCCCAGATGTATGGCTTCGCGATGAGCACAAGCGTTCCGGCCGAGACCGCGCCGCCGAGCATCAGCAGAAGCGTCGCAAAATCACCGGAGCGCAGGAACGAGATCACGAGGAAGGTCATGAAGAAGACCGACGCCGTGCCGAAGTCGTTCATTTTCGCGAGGCTGATGATCAGCAGGAAGGAAAGCAGCAGGAAGAGACTGAGGTTTCTTCTGCGGAACAATCGGTCGAGAGTCGCGGAGCCGGCGAATACGTAGCACAGCTTGGCCGGCTCGGAGGGTTGGAAGCTGAAGCCGCCGATGCGGATCCAGTTGGTCGCGCCGTTCTTCAGGCTGCCGAGAAGAAGTGCGCTGGCGATCAGCCCGAGAGCGACGGCCGCCATGATCCATCGGAAATAGCGGCGGATCAGATCGAGATTGCGGAGCATGCGTCCGATGACAAACATAAAAATGATCCCGAGCGGCACGGAGAGAAGCTGTTTCGGCAGCAGCGTCCAGTTGCACGAGGTTGTCACCGCGAGGCATATGGAGGTCAGGTAGAATGCGATGATCTCCAGCTCAAAGCCGGTGACACGGCTCAGGCGCATCACCGTAAAATACGCCCACATCATGGCGGTGTACGCCATGAATACGGTCACGATCGTGAAGGTGGCCTCCGTATTTTTCGCAATACAGAGCTGAAGGCACAGCATTCCCTGCAGAACGGACAGCATCAGAAGGGAAGTCCACGGCGGAAGCGGGCGCACGATGCGGCGCTTTCGAAGGACCTCGGCCTCCTCGAGGGTGCCCACGGGACGCAGCACGGTGGAAACGGTGCCGAAGGTGATCGTGTCCCCGTACTGAACCGGGAGTGAAGTGGTTACTTCCTCGCCGTTGACAAAGGTTCCCTGCTTTGAGTCGATGTCGTAGACCGTCCACTCGCCGTGTCCGTTGCCGGAGAGCGTCGCGTGGATCCGGTTGACCGAATTGTCGTGCAGAGCGATATCGGCCGCTCCGGTGCGTCCCACAAGCGCTTCAAGGTGATTGACGGGATACGATTCGGAGCCGTCCTCGCGCTCTAAGCGCGCGAACACTTCCTTGTTGCGGGGAAGCGAGAAGAGTGAGAGAAATGCTCCCGAAAGAATGATGAGCGAGAGCATCGGGATCGCATAGCGAACCACGAGAGTAAAGCTCTCCGTGAGATTCGGCGAGCTGTCGAGATAAGTTTTCAATGCTGCAGTCAGAGCGTGCATACAATTCCTCCCCCAGAGGATCCTCTGACACACCGGAATTCCCGGTGCGAAGACGTTGCGCGGCCGTCCGATCCGGTGTGAACGGAAGGGACAGCGGCGTCAAAATACGCGTTCATTATACCACAGAACCGAAAAACTGGCAAGAAAGGCGGAAATCCGCGAAATTTCGGGAAGAAAACTTGAGAAAAACGGAGACATTTTCCGGGGTATTGTGGTATAATGACAGATACTAAATTATAAGGGGGAGTGTTTCATGGCGACGAATATCAGGGCTATGCTGGAAGAGCGCGAGCATCTGATGCTTCGGCCGTGCGCCGCGCATTCGGACCAATCCCTCGGACGGCTGCGGGATGAGGAGCAGTGCGATATCCGCACGGTGTTCCAGCGCGACCGTGACCGGATCATCCACTCGAAGTCATTTCGCAGGCTCAAGGATAAGACGCAGGTCTTCCTGACGCCGGACGGGGATCACTATCGCACGCGCATGACGCACACGCTTGAGGTTTCCCAGATCGCGAGATCCATTTCCAAGGCGCTCCTTCTGAATGAGGACCTGACGGAGGCCATCGCTCTCGGTCACGACCTTGGGCACACGCCGTTCGGCCATGCCGGTGAGAGGGCTCTCAACCGCGTATGCCCGCTCGGATTTGAACATAATAAGCAGAGTCTCCGTGTTGTGAACATCCTGGAGAAGGACGGACGGGGACTGAACCTGACGCAGGAGGTCTTGGACGGCATTCTCAACCACCAGACGGAGGGGCATCCGTTCACCCTCGAGGGACGCGTGGTGCAGCTTGCGGACAAGATGGCGTACGTCAACCACGACATCGATGACGCGATCCGCGGGCAGATCATCTGCGAGGAGGATATTCCCTCGGAGCTTACGAACGTGCTCGGACATTCGCTGAAGGAGCGTCTCAACACGCTCGTGCACGACGTTGTGATCAACAGCGCGGACAAGGATGAGATCGTGATGTCCGACCGGATCCGCGAGACGTTTCAGAAGCTGCGTGAGTACATGTTTGAGCATGTCTATACAAACCCCGTGGCCAAGGGGCAGGAATACAAGGCGGAGCGGCTTGTGGAGCAGTTGTACGCCTACTACATTGAGGATATCAGCCGCCTGCCGGAGGAGTTCGGCCGGCTGATCGCGAGCGGCGAGCGCGAGGAGCGCGTCGTGTCGGATTATGTGGCGGGAATGACGGACAAATTTGCCGTCATGACCTATGAGGAACTGATGATACCGAAAGCTTGGGGAGTGTATTGATGTATTATCCGGATTCAGTCATCGATGAGGTGCGGAGCAGAAACGATATCGTTTCCGTGATCGGACAGTATGTGACACTGAAGCGCGCAGGGTCCGGTTATGTGGGTCTGTGCCCGTTTCACAACGAGAAGACGCCCTCATTTTCCGTAACACCTTCGAGACAGACATATAAATGCTACGGCTGCCAGAAGGGCGGCAACGTATTTACGTTCATGATGGAACATGAAAATGTATCCTTCCCCGAGGCGGTGCGCATGCTTGCCGAACGGGTCGGATACGAGCTGCCGAAGCA
>CADBLW010000042.1 GCA_902795625.1 uncultured Lachnospiraceae bacterium
GGAGCTGCAGGAGGTGCCGCTGCTGCGCAAGAACTTAAAGGATTGATCAAAAGACAAAGAAAGGGCAGAAAAATGGAACTTTGGGATTTGTATGACAGCGAGAGAAAGCCCCTGGGGCGAACCCATGTGCGCGGTGAGGCATTCGGCGAGGGCGAGTACTATGTATGCGCCGAGGCCTGGATCCGGAATTCGAAGGGTGAGTTCCTGATTCAGAAGCGCCATCCGGACAAGAAGGCCGGCAACCTGTGGGAGTTCACGGGCGGAGGAACGCTCGCGGGCGAGACAACGCTGCAGTCAATCGTGCGCGAGGTTGCGGAGGAGAACGGAATCGTCGCGAAGGCGCATGAGTTTACACTCTTCGCGACATATCAGCGCAAGAACTATTTCCAGGATTTATTTTTGCTGCGCAGGGATGTTGACATCAAGGACCTTGTGCTTCAGCCGGAGGAGGCGATCGATGCGCGCTGGGCGACGGAGGAGGACATCCTTCAGATGATCGCGGCTCAGGAGTTTGTGTACACCGTAGGAGTTCGGTTCGAGAAGTACCGGGATGCGGTGCGGCAGCTTCCGGAGAAACCCACATTTTACGATGTGAGTGACTTGAAATCGGACGAGATCTTTCTGCAGCTTACACGCCTGACCGAGGCGGATCCGGAGAAGCAATTCGTGCCTGCGTACCATTTTGACATCTGTCTTTCGGACGGAACAAAGATCGGAAAATGCGACCTGCGCATCGGGCACAACGATAAGCTCCATATCGGCGGCAACATCGGCTACGGGATCGACGAGCCGTACCGCGGACATCACTATGCGGCGAAGGCGTGCGAGCTTATGTTCCGCCAGGCGCGTAAACATAACATGGAATACTTGCTCATCACCTGCGTTCCCACGAACGACGCATCGGCGCGCACCTGCGAGCTGGCCGGCGGGAAGTATCTGGAGACCGCGGACATTCCCGAGGACAACGAGATGTACGCGTTAGGAAAGCGGCAGGTGAAGGTGTACCGGTTTGAGCTGTAGGAGTTATCGGTACCGCGGAAAAATAAGACAAAAACCTACAGGAGAGATGAGCGATGAAGTACGACTGGATTGATGAATATCTGATGGAGAAGACAGGTGTGACTAAGGATTTTCAGGAGGAGTGGAACTGGATCCGTTACCATATCGGCGGGAAAATGTTCGCCGCAGTGTGCAACGATGATGACAACAACCCCTTCTACATCACGCTCAAGCTGGAGCCGCTGGAGGGCGAATTCCTGCGCAGGGAGTACGAGGACATCATCCCCGGGTACTACATGAACAAGGTTCACTGGAACTCAGTGAAGGTGAGCGGAAACGTGCCGGACGATGTGGTTAAGGACATGCTCGACCATGCGTATGACGTTGTGCTCCACAGCTTCAGCAAGAAAAAACAGAAAGAGATCCTGGAGGGAACCGGGGAATGATCCGGTTTCGTTTGCATCACCACCGAAAGGCAAGGTTCCCCGTGGCCGGCAGTTTGCCGGACGGGGAGCTTTTTCTTGCTATAGACAGTATTTTGGATATAATAAATCTATGGGGGTGAGGACATGTCAGACACATTTATCTGCAGGATCGCGACGCTTGAGGATATGGAGCGCAAATGGGAGTACGAGATCGCACGGCACGCCGACGATCCCGGGAATTGGATCGTCTGGAAGAAAGGCGCTCTTGAGAACCGCAGCGAGGGAAGAACACTGCCGTATTACGGCATTCTGAACGGAGATATCATCTGCGAGGCGACGGCGTTTGTACGCCCTGATCCGGACGAGGATGCCGAGGGGCTGATCGACGAGAAAACCGCGTATCTGTGCGCGTTTCGGACGAATCCGCCGTTCCGCGGCAAGGGGTATTTTTCGAAGCTGTTCGCGTATATGATCGATGACCTGCGAAAGCGGGGATACGAGAGGGTGACCGTCGGCGTCGAGCCGGAAGAGACGGTCAACAAGCAGATTTACGCGCACTACGGCTTCACGGATTATTTGAAAAGCGACACCGAGACGTATCCTGACGGTACGGTGATCGAGGTGGAGTATTACGTAAAGAAACTTTAAAGGGGTGCGGAGGGGTTCCTCCGGGAAAGGAGAATTATCATGCCGATGATCGACGCAAAATTCACCGTAGCGGTGGATGACACCAAGAAGGAGGAACTCAAGAGTGAGTTCGGTAAACTGATCGCGACGCTGCACAAGGGAGAGGCGTACTTGATGGTAGGAATTCAGGACGGTTACGACCTCTGGTTCGGCGGAAAGAAGCTGGACAAGGGTGCTTACGTGGAGGTATCTCTGCTCGGCAACGCACCTTCGGAGGACTACAATAAGCTGACGGGACAGATCTGCGACATGCTCGCGGACAAGCTCGGAATTCCCGGCAATGCGGTTTACGTGACCTATCATCCGCTGTCGGACTGGGGCTGGAACGGAAACAATTTCTGACGGGACGAAAGGCAATGTTTCGCGGTATGCCCGGTACAGAATGAGACGAGGCGGAACGAGGCGGTGCGGTAACGAAACAGCACAGTTTGATCAGGAGGGCGGAAAATGTACGACAACATTGATTTCGGCAGATTGTTTGACGATCAGACCGAGTACGGCAGAAAATATGATCTCGGACCGTTTGACGAGAGCAGGCTGAAAGATGCGGAGGCGTATCTCGGATATAAGCTGCCGCAGTCCTTCGTCGAGTTTCTGAAGATCCGAAACGGAGGACAGCTGAGTGAGGAGTACTCGGAATGCTGGCTGACAGCGATATACGGACTCGGGGAAAGCAAAGATACGGCGTACAGTATCCAGGATGTGTTTGATGAATGGAAAAACGACCTTGGGTGTCCGGATATCGGTGTTCCGTTCGGTGAGACGCAATCCGGCGGCCATGACATGTTCTATCTGGATTATACCGTGACGGATGAGAACGGTGAACCCAGAGTCGTGCTGCTCGATAACGAATGCGGCAACTCCATGAGTTTTGTCGCGAACAACTTCCGCGAGTTTATCGAAAAAGTGTGTCGGAAGGAGAACCTTATCGCCGGTACACACCCGATCAAGGATGAGAAAGAAGCGGAGAGGGAAAGGATCAAAAAGGAGCTGGATGATATCGACGGGAATTGTTCTCTCTGCAGGGGCGGGATTTTCTTTGCCATTGTCGGACTGTTGATCTGCCTGCTCTTTAAGAAATACATTCTTGTCGCCGTCTGCGCCGTAATCGTGGCAATCCTCATCCCGCTGGAGCGCAGGTTCAGCAAAGAATATGACAGGGTTAAGAGCGAGCTGCCGGACTTTGAAGGGGAGAAAAAAGGAAGATGAAGCAGAAATATATGCGCTTCCTGGAGCAATACGAAGAAGCACGGTGAGACCGTGTGTCATGAACGGTTATA
>CADBLW010000043.1 GCA_902795625.1 uncultured Lachnospiraceae bacterium
CATGAGGGAAAAGAGTGAAAACACGGTCTCTGATAAGAATGGCAATGATCCGTTTGTGAGCAAGAACGTTGTACTCTGCGCGGACGGAAAATACCGCTGGGTCTATGAGATGAAGCTTCTGAAGGACTTCTGGGTGCTCGGCACAATCCTGAAGATCTTCGGAGGGATTATCGGTGCCGGTGCAGTCATTTTCCTCATCGTTGAATTGTTCGGTAACCACGACTATCTCGGAGTTCTGAAAATGGTCGGGATCATGAGCGCGATACTTCTCGGATTGTCCGTGATCGGCTATCTGGTTTACGCGGCGATCATGGGTGGCACCTACTGCGTTGTCTATACGATGGATGACAAGGGAATTCTGCAGGAGCAGCAGATGAAGCAGGCCCAAAAGTCGGAGCTTCTCGCCGATATCCTGACGCTTGCCGGCGCGCTGACCGGCAATATGACGGCCACGGGAACAGGGCTTTCCTCCGCAAGGAGAACGTCGATGCATTCCACGTTCGAGGGCACGAAGAAAGTCACCGGCATTTGGAAAAAGGGTCTGACCAAGCTTGACAGCCTTTTCAGCCACGACAGGATCTACTGCGAACGCGACGATTTTGAGTTTGTGTGGGATTATATCCGAAGCCGTTGCATCGGGGCGAAAGTTATCGAAAAATGAACTTTGGACGAAAACAAGTTGCCGTCTCCGGGTGACAGCTTTCGTTGTAATGCACGTTAAGGAAGGGAGGAAACCACCATGATCTTTGTAACCGGCGACACCCACGCGGATTTTAAAGGTCGCTTCAACACGGAAGCTTTTCCGGAGCAGAAACAGATGACGAAGGAGGATTTTCTCATCATCTGCGGTGACTTCGGCGGGATCTGGGATGCAGGCGGAGAGAGTAAGACCGAAAAATGGTGGCTCAACTGGTTCGAGGCTCGCCGCTTTACTACTCTTTTTATCGACGGAAACCATGAAAACCACGAGCGTCTGGCCACCTATCCTGTACAGGAGTGGAACGGAGGAAAGGTCCACGTCATCCGCCCGCATGTGCTTCACTTAATGCGAGGCCAGGTGTTTACCCTGCAGGGCAAGACTTTCTTCACCTTCGGTGGGGCGCAGAGCCACGATATCCGGGGAGGCATCCTGGAGCCGGATGATCCGGACTTCGAGACGAATTACAGAATAGCTGAGCAGGGAAGCCTGCCGTTTCGGATCAACCACCTGTCATGGTGGAAGGAGGAGATGCCCTCCGCGGAGGAGATGGAGGAAGGGCTCCGAAACCTGGCAGCTCACAACAACACCGTCGACTTCATCGTGACGCACTGCTGCTCATCATCGACGCAGATCTTTTTTGCAGGTCCGATGTATCAGCCGGACGCAGCTACGACATACCTGGAGCAGATCAAAAATACCGTCTCTTACAAAAAGTGGTTCTTCGGCCATTACCACGACAACCGCAACGTGTTTGACAAGGAATTGCTTCTGTATGAGCAGCTTGTTAGGGTCGTGTGATCCGAATGAAACGCAAAGCACCTCTCCCGTTAGGCAATGGGAGAGGTGCTTTTTGATGGACTAAAATAGTTTTTTGAGTAGAAATGAAGGTGAAATGCAAGAGAATCCCTTACTCCCATTCGATCGTGCCCGTGGGCTTGGGAGTCAGATCATAGAGGACACGGTTGATGCCCGGAACTTCGGTGATGATGCGCTTCACGATCTTGTTCAGTACATCGTACGGGATCTCTTCGATGGTGGCGCTCATGGCGTCGCGGGTGTTGACCGCACGGATGACAACAAAGTTCTCGACGGAGCGGAGATTGTCCTTCACGCCGACGCTCTTGAGATCCGGAACGATCGTAAAATACTGCCAAACCTTGCTGGCGAGACCTGCCTTGTCGAACTCATCGCGCAGGATGGCGTCGGACTCGCGGACGAGCTCAAGACGCTCTCTCGTGATCGCGCCCGTGCAGCGAACACCGAGGCCGGGGCCGGGGAACGGCTGGCGATAAACCATATTGTCCGGAAGCCCGAGCTCCTTGCCGACGACGCGAACCTCGTCCTTGAAGAGAAGCTTGATGGGCTCCACGAGACCTTCAAAATGAATATCCTCAGGAAGACCGCCTACATTGTGGTGCGCCTTGACCGGGCCGCTCTCGAGAATGTCGGGGTAGATCGTGCCCTGTGCGAGGAAATCAACGCCCTCAAGCTTGCGGGCTTCCTCCTCGAACACACGGATGAACTCCTCGCCGATGATCTTACGCTTGCGCTCGGGTTCAGCGACGCCTGC
>CADBLW010000044.1 GCA_902795625.1 uncultured Lachnospiraceae bacterium
GCGGGCGGCCATGTAAAGCTCCATCTCGTCCTGCATGTAGGAGAGCGTCTTTTCGTCAACGCCGTACTGTGCCACGATATCCAACGCACCCGCGACGTACGAGGACGACACGGCGATCAGGCCGGTGCCCACCTCGATCAGGCCCTCCATCAGGCCCTGGTCAAGGCTGTTCATCGTGGGGGGTTCGTAAAATTTTGCGGGTCCGGACTCCCCGTTGCCGAACACGCTCGATATGAAGTTCGGAGGGAACACCATGGCACCGTCGAACTTGCCGCTCTTCAGGCCGGCAAGCGCCTCCTCCTCGGTCACCTCGGAAAAGCGGAACACCGACGACGCGCTGGCCGACGACTGCAGCACGTCCATGCCGTAGTTCTTCAGGTACGTGTCCTGCATGACAAGCGCGATCTCCACGCGGTCTTCCTTCTCCTCCTTGCTCATGGCGGCATTGCCGGCAAGCGCGACCACGGCAAACAGGGCCACCAGCAGAGCGGTGCCCAGATAATACTGCGGCAGTATCTTTACTGCCCGTTTGCCCTCAAGCCCGAGGAATTTGCGAAACAGTCTCCACATAATGTGCTCCTTTTCGCGCCTGTCGTGTTCCTTTTTTGTGACTGCCTTGATACTTTCGTACCTGCCGTTAGCTATTCACGGCTGCCGTTATCGGAAGAACTGCCTGTAATACCAGTTGATCTGGTTGACGGCCTCGTCCATGATCTCCTGCGCCTTCTCCTTCGTAAGCGTCAGCAGCGACACCTTCTCGCCGTCCGGATCAAGCACTCCGTCGCGGGAAGGTCCGACGGACAACTGCCCGTAAAATGTGACGAATTTTTCGCTCTCGCGATCGCGGAAGGTCAGCTCGCTGATCTTCATATCCCAACTGTTCTTGTAGTTGCATTCCGCGGACAGATCCATCGTCCCGATGGTCTTGCCCTGGCGCTGCGCGTTCACGGAAACCTGAAGCAGCCCGCCGCCGATGTTGTAGCTTGCGCTGCCGCTCAGCCCGTACTGATCCATGTGCGGGAGCTTCACCGAGATCTCAAACATCGATGAAACTCTCGACCGGTCCGCCTTGACCGTCTTCTTCGCGCTCAGCTCGTACTCCTCGCCGTCAATCTCACCGTTGATGTTGAGCAGCAGTTTATCCTGGGGATCCTCCGAACCCATGCAGCGGAGCTTCATCGTAAAATGAGCCTGCCGCTCACTCACAAGCCCGACAACCTCAGCCGTCATCTGCGCCAGCTCGCCTTCCTTCGTCACATACGCGAGGATCTCAAGCCCGTTGCCGCCGTCGGGTTGAGGCGTCAGCCGCCAGGTCCGCTTGTCCACCTCCGTTTCATGCCGGATCCCGAGCGCGTCGGCGATCCGGTCCGCAATATCGTAAAATACTTCCTCGTCCAGGTTGATCCGGAACACATAGCACGGCACCTTCTCGGAACCGACGACGATGCGCTCCGTGAGCTCCTTGCCGTCATCGCCCTTCAGCTGCTCATAGCTGATCGCATCCACAAGCCGGTCAAACGCCGACTCCCCGCCCGGGTATGCCGAGATGATCGCGTCGCGCACATTTTTCCCGATGGCGAGGGCTTTCCTGCCGTATTCGATCCCTTCGCCGACCGCATTTTGCGCACCTTCGCGGCTCGCTTCCGGCAGCAGCTCCCACGCGCTCGACTGTCTCCACTGCTCCGCCGCGTCCCCGACAGGCAACGTAAGCACTTCCTTGATGATCTTCGGGGAGGCAAGCCGCAGCTCGCCGGACGCGTAGCGCATCTGTATCACCGAGAGACTGAGCGCGCTCACGGCAAACCGTGTATCCACGGACACAGCCTGTCCGTCATAGCTCGTGATAAATGTGAGACCCATGCCGCGGTAATCCGCGAGCGCAGGTGAATTTTCCGCGCTGCCGAACCCGAAATCCGCCAGAGTCATATCGGAATTCTGGATCTGCAGTGACAGCCCGACGTCCGTGGGCGTGTCCTTCAGATACCCCGCCAGATCCTCCGCGTGCATCGCCTTCATCAGCGGCTCGCGGTATCCGACCGCCTCCTCGAGCGCGTCACGAAGCGCGTCGCGGCACAGCTCCTGCGGCGTCTTGCGGTTCGCCGAGCGGTAGAGAAGCACGCCGAGCCCGATAACGCAAATAAGCCCCACCGGGATGAGCCATACCCACCACCGCAGGGCTTTTTTCTTCATCGGTTTTTCCTCCGTCGTCCATACGACATTGCCGTCGCTGTCAAACGGCGGTCGGACGAGCTTCCGATTTTGTTCCATGTAAGATTTCTCCGTAACGCACTTCCCTGACGGGTCACCCCGCCGGTTTCTCTCCCGACACCCCTCAGCCGGCATACCCCTTCTTGAGTTCCGCCAGCAATCCGTCTCCGCGAAGATGCTTGTCAACCTCGCGCAGATATCCGTTCTGCATCACCATCAACTTGTCAACCAGGGTGAGCGCCTCCTCGTCGTGCGTCGTGATCAGCACGATCCCGCCGCGCCGTTTGTGCTCGGCGAGGTAGTCCCGGATCGCCTCCTTGCAGATCAGGTCAAGCGCCGCATCCGGCTCATCAAGGATCAGCACGGGCGGGTCATTGGCCACTGCGCACCCGATGCTCAACCGCTTCTTCATGCCGCCCGACATCGCATCCACACGCACATGCAGAAACTCCGGGATCCCGAGCATCGCAAGCGTGCCACGCTCGAGCTCCTGCTCGATATCGTAGCGACTGTTGCAGTACCACAGTTTCAGGTTGTCAAGCGCAGTGAGCTCCGCGATCAGCGGATTTTCCTGCGGCACATAGCCGATCAGCCGCTCTCTCTCCTCCGGCTCCTTCAGCATATCATGCCCGAACGCCGTGAACGTGCCTCCGTTCGCGCGCAGTGTGCCCGCAAGGATCTTGAGCAACGTGGATTTGCCGCTGCCGTTCGCGCCCGCGATGGCGACGCACTCGCCCTGTTTCGCGGAAAATGTTGCGTCCCGCAGCACGACCTTCTTCCCGTACTGTTTTGTGATGCCGTTGACCTCTATCATTTCTTCCCCTACTGCTCCGTTTTAGCGGAACATCGATGCCAGAAGGGCAACTACCATTGCCGTTACAAGTACAATTGCAAGAATTGTAACGATTCTCTTCTGATTCTTTCTGCTGAAAAAGTTCATACGTCCTCCTATCCGGCCCCGTCTCCCGGGTGCCGCCGCGCTGTGCGCGCATCATGCCTGTATTTTACATAATCTCCCTCAGAAAATCAAGGTTTTCCTCAAACCATGCACCGAGACGTGACCGTCCCGCCAGTCTTTCTTCTACAGGGGGGCGGTCACTCTTTCCGTCACTGTCGTTTCCATTCTCTTTCCGGCCGCGGATAAGATTGAGAAGGTAGAGAAAGATTTTACGTTTCAAAGGCATCTCTCCTTCCTTTTTAGTCAGAAAAAGGAGCCGATCTTATTGATGATCAGCTCCTATAGAAATACGTCTGATGATATCTCAAACTAATGAATCGTGGCTGGTTTTTCAAGGCAACTGGTAAATGTCTCCGAACGTCTCATTTGCCAGTTTCAAAGCCTCCATAATCTCATCGCGATAAGAATTATACTCTGTGCGATAATCCGACCCGATAAGTTCTCCCTTCTCGTCTACAGAAAACTGCGCTACCGTTGCTCCTCCGAATTTGTCGGTCAGCGTCACGTCCGTCGTAAATCCACCAAAAAGGCCGGGATGGATATTGAGCTGAACGCGGTCCTTAACAACGGTAAGCGTTCCCCGCGGGGTGAAGGGATCGCCCGACCGTGACACGTCTACCATTGTGTTCGGGTTTTCCTTGCGAAACGCTTCGTTTTGATAGTTCTTTTTGAAATTCTCCGCGGACTTTTCATACGGCGCGAACTTTGCCTGCTTGTAGCCAAAGCAACC
>CADBLW010000045.1 GCA_902795625.1 uncultured Lachnospiraceae bacterium
CGGGATCGCGACGGACAGAACCACGAAGATCCAGAAGCCGAGCTCGGCGGCGCTTTTCGTGCACACGCGGATCGGAAGGAAATTGTTGAAGTCCCCTAACAGGATAGCACCGACATTGAAGTTGTTCCAGTAGAAGGAGCGCTCGGGATCCGCCTCCGGCCATGCGAGGTAGGATTCCTCGACACTATCGTAACACTCGTTGGACAGCATGATGCGCGGTGCGTACGAAACAAAATCGCAATAGAAGGCCCCTTGGGTTGAATCAATTGTTCTTTGCTTCCAGGAATCGTACTTGTACGCAGCCACGCCGCGCAGGGTACGGGCCATGGTGATGTGGTAAGAGTAATAATCGTATTCGGATTGGTGAGTACTGCTTTCGGGATGGCCCATATATTCCTGAAAACTCTCAAAGGAGAAGAATATCCGCCCGGGCGCGTAGATCAATCCGTCGGTGCGAATTCCCGCGAACAGCTGGAGCAGCCAGAACAGAGCAATGATACTCACGACGATGACGCATTTCTTCCGCCAGATGCCGAAGAACGGTTTGCTCCGCATGGATGCGGCGGCAGCGGGGATTGCGGTAAAGATTTTCGGAAGCAGCCACCACAGCAGATGAAACGCAACCAGTATGATCAGGAACAGGAGAAAGCCGATGGAAATGACATCCGCAGGTTTATTGGCCACATCCAGGTCCGTGATCAGCAGGCCGAATCCGGCGACGAGCAGAGAGATGGTCCATCGGAAAATCCTCTTCAGTTTGAGCCTTCCTTCTGCAAGTGAGGTTTCGTGCTCCGCAAAATCGGTGTCGGAAAGCTTGTCACTGTATTTGAAGAAGGTCAGGATCACAAACGTGATCCCGGCGACCCAGATGACCCAGGCAAAGCCCTGGGCAAGAGCAAACAGGATCTGTGCGCCGGTGATGCTTCTCGGGTTTACTTCCCAGATATTATTGTAGGAATCGTAGGAGTAGACAGGAGTGTACGCGGAATGTGCGCACGTGCGAAGTATGACCCCCACGAGCAGGGCGCCGAAGGCGATGATGCAGCCGACCAGGAACCGCGAGGTGACGCTTTCCGTGAGCCTCCTGACCTGTTTGACGGAGCGCTCGGGAGCGGCAGCGGTGGACGGTTCGCCCGTTTCCGGATTGTTTCGCTCACCGCGCAGCAGTTCGTCCGTCGTCACGTTGAAGATCTCCGCGATCACCGGCAGCAGCGGAAGATCGGGATAGTTTTCGTCGCGCTCCCAGCGGCTGATGGCCTTGTCGGACACATTGAGCCGCGCGGCCAGATCCTTCTGCGTCATACCGTTGGCCTTGCGCAGGGCAGACAGCAGTGTACCAAAAGATTTCTTATCCATATATGTAAATCCCCCCTTCGGTTTCTGCTGTCATTCTAGGTGAGCGAGAGTAAAAAGTCTATCCAGCAGACCGAAAATCGCTCTCGCGGAGCGAGAAAACGCGGTTTTTGTCTGCTTTTTGCCGAAATGTGCCGCGGATCGATCGTCCGCCGGATAATATGATGCAACGATAAATCAGTCGTCTGCCTTCGTGGCGATGCCGGGATCAAAGGAAGGCATCAGCGCCAGCTTAAAGAGGTTCTTGCGATGAAGGTGGTCGATCCTCGCCTTGTCCGCCTCACTGTCAATCTCGCCGGTGCGGATGTAGCGGTCGAGGGTTGCGTACGTGAAGCCGAGGTTGTCCTCATCGGTCTTGCCGCACAGTCCGTCGGAGGGCTTCTTCTCGATGAGTTCCTCCGGAACGCCGATCAGGCGGGCCATCTCCTTGACCTCCTGCACGGTCAGGTGACTGAGCGGGCTGAAATCGCCGACGGAATCACCGTAGCGCGTCGAGTAGCCGACCCAGTCCTCGGAGAGGTTGCAGGTGTTGGCGACGCGGCCGTTGCAGCACTGGGAGACGCAGTACAACGTCGACATGCGAAGGCGCGGCGGAAGATTGACGCGTGCCTGCTCCGAGAGCGGAAGATCCTCCGGCAGTGCGTTCACGAGCCCCTGGTACGCATCCTTGATATTGACCACATAATAGCGGATACCGAGGTGCTCCACCAGTTTGTACGAGTACTCGATGTCGGGCTGGTCGCCGTTCGGCATCAGCACGCCGACAACGCGGTCCTTGCCGAGCGCCTCCACGCACATTGCCGCGACGATGGAGCTGTCCTTGCCGCCGCTGATCCCGACAACCGCGTTGCAGCCGGGGCCGCTATGTTCAAAGAAATCGCGAATCCACGCGACACATTGGTCTTTAACCTTACGAGCATCGAATTCCATGACGATACCTCCTGTGTTTCGGAAAATGCGTCACCAACCGTCCGGTGACTGAGAAACGCTTGTTTTATCAGCGTTTTCCTAATATTATCACACGACGGGCGCGGTAGCAATATTTTCCGAAGAATTACGGGGAAACGTCCCTTCGCGCAAACGGCGGATCGGTCCCATACGCAAACGCTGAAATGCCCTTCGTGCAACCGTCGAAATACAGTTGCATTTCCTTCGGAAAATGCTATAATTCCTTTGGCCGCAGGAAGGCCTCAGGAAGGGATGGCAAATGGTCAAGGTCGGTATCATTGCACTCGCGACTTGTCTGACGATGATGGTCGCGATCATAGCGAAGCCGCGGATTACGATCCGGGGCATTGTTTTCGATACCTATCCGCTGGTGGCAGCGGCCGGCGTGATCGCACTTTTACTGAGCCACGGCCTCACGCTTAAGCAGTTCGGCGCGGGCCTCACCGCGGACACGGCGGTCAACCCGATCAAGATCCTTGCCTTATTTCTCTCAATGACATTTCTCTCGGTCTACCTCGATGAGGCGGGATTCTTTCATTATCTCGCGGGGAGGACGCTCGCGCGGGCCGGAAGCGACCAGCGCAAGCTGCTCACGTCGCTGTTTCTGACGGTTTCGATACTCACGGTATTTACCTCGAACGACATCGTGGTGCTGACGTTCACACCGTTCATCGGGTATTTTACGAAGGCGGCGAAGATCAACCCGATCCCGTATCTGGTGACGGAATTTATCGCGGCCAACACGTTCAGCATGATGTTCATCATCGGCAATCCGACCAACATTTACCTCGCCAGCGGCGCGGGGATCGATTTCCTCGCGTACGTGAAGGTGATGCTGATCCCGACGGTGTGCGCGGGCGCGGCGGTGTATGTCGTGATCCGGCTTCTGTTCCGTCGGATGCTTTCCGTGCCGATGCACGGCGAATCCGAGCAGGCGAAGATCCGCCACAAGCCCACGGTCGTGCTCGGCATGATCCACCTGAGCGTGTGCACGCTGCTGCTCGCGGTAGCTTCCTATATCAATCTTCCGATGTGGCGCATCGCCGTTTTCTCGGCCATCAGCCTGATCGTGTGCACCTGCGTGATGAACGCGGTCACGAAGCGAGGTCCGCGTCTTTTGTTCCGAAGCCTGCACCGCCTGCCGTGGCTGCTGGCGCCGTTCGTGCTTTCGATGTTCGGGCTTGTGCTCGCGATGAACGGCAGCGGTCTGTCCGGGCGGATCGCCGAGGTCCTGTCCCGCGGCAATCCGATCCTCACCTACGGCATCGCCTCGTCCTGCGCGGCCAATGTCATCAACAACATTCCCATGAGCGTATTGTTTACGTCGCTGCTTTCATACGGCTCGGCACCTTTGTCCGCCGTGTACGCCACCATCATCGGATCGAACCTGGGTGCCTACCTCACGCCGGTGGGAGCCCTCGCAGGCATCATGTGGATGTCCCTTCTGAAGACCGTCGGCGTGGATTTTTCCTTCAGAAAATTCGTTTCCTACGGCGTGCGCATCGCCGTGCCGGCAATCGCGGCCGCATTGGCAGGATTGGCTGTTTCTGCGGCACTACTGCTGTAGAATAAATGCGCGTACGAGCCCGGTTGCCGGGATGTGGAGTCGGGCCGCACTCATTTTTCGCTGCAGCGGGAAGGAATTCAACAAAGGGTTGCGGCATTTCGCCGAACTATGTATAATAACAAGAGACAGTGCATGCCGGCAGTGGGGGAAGAAGTAAGCCCGGCAGAAGAGAAACCGAACCGATCAGTATCGGGAGGAGTATTACCGGAAAGGACAGAAGGAAGTAATGGAGAAACCATGTTTGTCAATTGTGGTGCCCTGCTACAATGAGGAATCGGTGCTGGGGGCATTTTACGAGGAGATCACCAAGACCGCGGAGAGTATCCGCGACAAGGTTGAGTGTGAGTTTTTGTTCGTGGATGACGGGTCGAAGGACCGCACGTTGGAGATATTGAAAGAGCTGGCCGACAAGGACGAGCGCGTGTCCTACGTCTCGTTCTCGCGCAACTTCGGCAAGGAGTCCGGCATCTATGCGGGACTGTCGAACGCGATCGGCGACTATGTTGTGCTGATGGACGCGGATCTGCAGCATCCGCCGTGCTACATCCCGGAGATGCTTGACGCGATCCTCTCGGGCGAGTACGACAGCGTTGCGATGAGACGCGTGGACCGCGAGGGCGAGGGGAAGATCCGCTCGTGGTTCTCAAGCATGTTCTACAAATTTAACAAAAAGATCTCCGGTGTCGATATCGTGGAGGGCGCGACCGACTACCGCATGATGACGCGCCAAATGGTGGACGCCGTCCTCGATATGCCCGAGTACAACCGTTTCACAAAGGGCATTTTCGCGTGGGTCGGTTTCCGCACGAAGTGGATCGGCTACCACAACGTGGAGCGCGTTGCGGGTGAGACGAAGTGGTCGTTCAGCAGCCTGCTGAGTTATTCCATCAACGGGATCGTGTCATTTTCCACGGTACCGCTGGCGATCTCGTCGTTCCTCGGAGTGTTCTTCTGTATCTTTTCCTTTGTCATGATGGTCTGGCTGATCGTCAAGACACTGATCTTCGGCAACGCGGTCAGCGGCTATCCGACCATCGTGACGGTGATCCTGTTCATGAGCGGTCTGCAGCTTCTGATGTTCGGCGTGCTTGGACAGTACATTTCGCGCAGCTACATGGAGGGCAAGCATCGTCCGATCTACATC
The DNA here is from genome assembly GCA_902795625.1 of uncultured Lachnospiraceae bacterium. Lineage (GTDB taxonomy): Bacteria > Bacillota > Clostridia > Lachnospirales > Lachnospiraceae > ISDg. The sequence goes on from CADBLW010000045.1 coordinate 5,013, forward strand.
GCGCGGGAGAAGAAGGTGAAGGGGAAGGACAGCGGCGCCGAGGGCGTGCGCGGCGGCAGAAGATTTGAGTCGGCGGAGGAGACAGAGACTAAGTAAAGCGTATACGGGGAAGAGGGGTTTATGATTTATCTGATTGTCAATGACCATGCGAAGACCGGAGGCGGCAGCAAGGTCGAAAAGATTAAGGCATTTCTCAAAAAACAGGCAACGCAGAAGCGCATGAAGGCGTCCGATTTCTTCAAGGTTCTTCCTACGGAAAATGCGGGCGATGCCACGAAGTATGTGCGCGCGATCTGCCGACGCGGCGAGGCCGCGGACATCTGGGTGTTCGGCGGCGACGGCACGATCAATGAGGCGGTCAACGGACTGGAGTTCCCGTCCGATGTGACACTTGCGTTTCTGCCGGGCGGCTCGGGCAATGATTATGTGAAGGGCATCGGTCTTCCGAAGGATCCCGTGGACTGCGCGAAGGCGCTTTTGGAGGCCACGGAGACACGGGGATACGATGTGGGAAGCGTTGCGACGTTTGAGACTAGGGGAACCGTGCGTTTTGCGGGAAGCTGCGGCATCGGCTATGACGCCAAAGTCTGCCACGAGGTGGACAATTCCAGGCTTAAGCCGATCCTGAACAAGCTGCATCTTGGGAAGCTTGCGTACCTGCTGACGGCGTTCAAGCAGGTATTTGCCAACCCGCGCTTCCGCGCGACCGTGATCCGCGACGGGATTTCCCGCTCGTACGACGATGTCATTTTCCTCTGCTTTATGAACAGCCGGTACGAGGGCGGCGGCCTGAAAATGGCGCCCGATGCCGATCCCTGTGACGGCAAGCTGAGCGTTGTGATCGCGCACGGGATCCGTCCGCTGCGGGTGCTCACGATGCTGCCCAAACTTGTGCGCGGCACCCATGTGAAGCATCGCAATGTTGAGACGTTTGAGTGCAGCGAGATCGAAGTGATCTCGGACAGCAGACAGTACCTGCATACCGACGGCGACGTGCAGGCGTTGACGCGCCACGTCTTCGTAAAATGCCTGGACACCAAGATGCAGATGCCCGCGTTTACGAAGTAGGCGGCGTTGCCCCCATATCAGTCCAGAATTGTTCCACGAGCTTCGGCATTGTGCTGCGTGTGACCGTGTGTACCGGCGTCCATTCGCGCGGGAAGAGGTCACGGTACGAGGAGGTGCCGAAGCGGTTATCAAGAAGCAGGATACAGCCGGCATCCTCGATCGTGCGGATGACGCGGCCGGCGGCCTGCTGTACTTTGTTCATACCGGGGTAAAGGTACGCGTACGCGAAGCCTTGCCCCGATTTTTCTTCATAGTAGTTGCGGAATAATTCGCGCTCGTTGCAGACCATCGGCAGTCCCGGACCGACGATGATCGCGCCGATCAGCGAGTCCCGGCGCAGGTCAATGCCCTCGCCGAAAATCCCGCCCATCACAAACAATCCGAGCAGGGAGCCTTCGTGCTCCTCCTCAAAAGCCGCGAGGTATTCCTCGCGCTTTTTTTCGCTCATGTTGGCGGTCTGCAGCAGAAGCGTGCCGTCCCAATCCGTGAGCTGTGCGGCCACATCCTCGGCAAACCGGTACGACGGGAAGAAGGCGATATAGTTTCCCTTGCGTGCAGCGGTCAGTGTGCGGATGTAGTCCGCAATTTTCCGATACTCGTCCTCCGTGCGGTTTTTGTAGCGCGTGTCGACGTCGCGCGCCACCATGACGAGGCGTCTCGCGGGGTCGAAGGGCGTCGGCGAGTAAACCGCGTAGTCGTCCGGGTCGCCGCCGAGCTGTTCTTTGTAATACGCGATCGGCAGAAGCGTCGCCGAGAAAAATACGGTGCTGCGTGCCTTCTCCAGGCAGGCGGACAGCGGTGCCGCTGCGTCCATGCACTGCAGGCGCAGGAAGAATTCCCCGCTGTCGCGGAAGTCGCAGTAGATGGTGTAATTGTCCTCCATCTGCTCATACATCGCCATCATGTGCTGCAGCGAAAAATACAGCGTGACCGCCTCGTCGGGCACCGGCCGTTTCCGGTCGGAGAGCACGTCGGCGAGCGTCGACATCAGGCGGTCGGCCTTTGTGAAAAACTCCGTCGCCTCACTTCGAACGGTAAAACCGTCGCACTCCTTGCGGTAGGCGAGCATCACCTTGTTGAGCGCGTTGCAGTGCTTGGCCGCAAGGGAATGTTGCTCCTCGAGCGCGCGCTTCGCGGCGAGAAGGTCCTCCTTGACGACCTCGGCGGAGTACATTTCCCGCGAGCGCTCCACGAGGTTGTGCGCCTCATCGATCAGGAAAATGTAGTCCCTCTGTATGCCCTCGGAGAAGTATCTGCGCAGGTATGCAGTCGGGTCGAAAACGTAGTTGTAGTCGCAGATCACGGCGTCTGCGAAGAGCGAGAGGTCGAGGCTTAATTCATGCGGGCATACCTGGTACCGCTCTGCGTACTCGATGATCGTCTCGCGGCGGATGCTGAGGCCGGTGTGGCGGGAGGCAGGTGAGGTCTGAGCGGATTCCTGCGTATCGGCTGCGTCGGAAAGAGAGTCGTCAGCAGTTGCCTCGGTGGAGATGCTTTGCGTGACTGCCTCCGAGAGCAAGGCGAACAATGCCTCATTGACGCGGTCAAAATGCCCGCATGCGCGGGGGCAGGCCTCGGGATTGCAGTTCGGCTCTTCGAGCACGCACAGCTTTTCCTTGGCCGTCAGCGTGATCGTGAAGAGGGCGGCACCCGCGCCGATCAAAGTCTCGCAGCATTCCTCGGCCACGGTGCGGGCGATGGTCTTTGCGGTGAGATAGAAGATCTTCTTCGCCAGGCCGCGGCCCATGGCGAGCACGGCGGGGAACATCGTTGAGATCGTCTTGCCGACGCCGGTGGGAGCCTCGATGAACAGCTTGCGCTTCCTAAGAATCGTGCGGTAGACGTCAAGCACGAGATCCTTCTGACCGGGGCGGTATTCGAACGGAAAAGCCAGCGCCTCGATGGAGGCGTTGCGGGCTTCCATGTGGTCGTGGGTCCATTTTGCCCAGCGGCAGTAGTCACGGCAGAGCGAGAGATACCATTCGGTCAGCGTGTCGCGCTGCAGCGTCTCGTAGAAATAGCGAATGGCTCCCGTGTCGATATGTACGTAGGTCATGCGGATGGAGATCGCGCAGAGATTTTTCGCTACAGCCTCGAAGTAGGCGTAGCAGCGTGCCTGCGCAAGATGCACCGGCACCGGTCCGTCAAGACTGTTCACATCGCGGAGCAGGCACTTGATCTCGTCGATGGTGTGACCGTACTCGGCATCGTCGAAGATGCCGTCGGCGCGGCCCTCCACGGTGATGGCAAATGTCGTTCCGTCGTGAGTCAGCACCTCCTCGTGCTTGAGACTGACCTCGGCACGGTAGCCTGCAGACTGTGCCTTCTGGATGCGCCGGTGGATCCGCGCGCCTTCCGCCATGGCATCCGCGTCCCTTCCCGAGGAACGGTTGTCAATGTCACCGCTGCGCGTCAGAAACTCCACAAAATCACGGACGGAGATCGATACGCGCACGGGCTCCGAAGGCTGCCTGGAACCTGGGAGGTCAGCAGGAGTCCCTTCTTCGGACGCAGTCGCTGCTCCGTGTACCTGGGATACGGTTTCCGCTGCTTCAGGTATTATCTTTACAGTTTCCACCGTTGTTTCAGACACTTCATCCACGGATTCAACCGATGCGTCAGACACTGATTCAATTGTGTGCAGGGTTTCATCCATGTTTGAAGCAAATCCTTTCTTAGAATTCTTTTACCCGATCCCGATGCATTCATAGCACACGCGGATGGCCTTGTTCTTCAGGTCATTCCAGCCGCCGTGGGACAGTCCGTACCAGATGAGGAAGACAGTCAATGCAAGCAGGATGATGCGTGTGATCAGCCGGATATTGCGGCGTGTTGTAACAGTCTTTCCGGAGGATGACGCCGCGGATGTTTGCATGTTTTCCATAGTCGGCGCAGTTTCCGCAGCCGTCGTTGCAACCCCTTCATTTTCCGCAAGAGTGTACGTCCCCTTCTTTGTCTCCTTAATTCCGAAGTGTATCGCCTCCGTCGGGCAGACTTCGGTGCAGCTGCCACAGTGGATGCACTCACGGTCGCCGATTTTCCGAATGTCCATCGGACAATGGCGGACGCAGGCATCGC